>JBHIDV010000258.1:0-4491 GCA_046760285.1 Sedimentisphaerales bacterium | reverse complement strand
GGCGACAAAGATGTTTCCATCGTGGAAAAACGGAGAAGTGAGGAGACAACAGAGCCGCGACCGTAAGGGAGCGGACGGGAATCTTTGATGATGTATCATAAGAGGATAAAGTAATGAAATCATACAGCCAAGTTTTTTCTGAATTAAACAGGGCAGCATTGATACCTTTTTTTGTAATAGGCGATCCTGATTTTGAGACGAGCCTTGCAATTGTAAGAACTGCTATCGATATGGGGGCGGATATTCTGGAGCTGGGTATACCTTTCTCCGACCCGATAGCGGATGGACCGACAATTCAAAAGGCAGACATTCGTGCGACCAGAAGCGGGATGACCGTACAAAAAGCCCTAAAATTTATCCAGCAGGTCAAGGATTATAAGGATATTCCAATTGGCCTGTTGATGTATTACAATCTGGTTTACCAATACGGAAGGGAGAAATTTTTCGAGGATTGTCACCAGGCCGGCGCCAACAGTGTTTTGATTGCTGATTTGAGTATCGATGATGCGGACGAAATCATCCCGTCCGCCACAACAGCAGGTCTTGATACTGTCTTTATAGTTACGCCGAATACCGAACCAGAGAGGATGAAAGTGATTGCCTCCAAGACGACCGGCTTTATTTATGCCGTTTCGCTGTTAGGTGTTACCGGCAGTAGAGAGAAACTATCCGCTGAGGCTTCCAGTTTAGTTGGCAAATTGAAAACGCTTACCAGCGTACCAGTCTGCGTAGGTTTTGGCATCAGCAAACCCGAACACGCAGCTACTATCGCTGATGCAGGGACTGACGGCGTAATAATCGGCTCAAAAATAGTAGAATTGATTGAGAATAATTTAGGCAGCCGGGAAAAAATACTGGGTGAAGTTTCAATGTTTCTAAGCGAGGTTAAAAGCGCAATTTTGCCTCGCAGGCATTAAGAGCAGGCACATATCTATTAAGGTTGGGTTCTCCACATTTTTTATTGTGATTGTCGAACTTTTTTTGATTACCGCAATAAAAAAATGTATGTTTGCGTCATTATTAGATAGACGTGAACAGATGTTTTCAAGGGACCCCAGCCGCGAAAGATGGCGGCTGGGAACCCTCAAGCTAATTGTCATAGCGAGAATTAGGCCAAAGGTTCCCGCAAAGCGGGGTCCCAACTGTAACTTCTTAACTTGTTTTGGAGGATAGTATTATGAGAAGGTATCTAATTTCAATCACTGTTATTTTAATAGCTCTGACGGTGGCTTGGCCCGTACTTGGCCAGCGCGAAGGCGAGGAAGGTAGACAGCCCCGTGAAGGTCGGAGACGGTTTCAAGACATGTCTGAGGAGCAAAGAGCCAAACTGCGGGAAAGATTCCGGAGCATGTCCGAGGAGGAAAGGCAGAAGTTTCTAGCCGAAAGGCGGGAAAGATTTGCCGGCAGAGGTCCGATGTTTGGGCTCCAGGCACAACTGAAGGTAATCGAGGCCATCGAAGAGCAACTGGCGAAACTGAAAGCAAGTATAGAAGCCTTCAGGCCTGAACAGCGGAGACGATTTCGAGACCTCTCTGAAGAAGAAAGAGCCAAATTAAAAGAAAGATTTACGAAGGTTCGTCAAGACCGTCAGGCAGCGATTAGCGCAATTGAGGAGCAACTTGCCAAGCTGCGAGGGCCAAGACCACCAATGGCAAGGCCGGCCGTGCCCATCAAAGAGCTGCAAGAGATCCATGAGATGGCGGTACAAGAGAACGCCGAAAGAACAGCAGAACGCCTTAAAAAGCTGCTCGCCAGGTACCAGAGAGGACCAAGAGAGCGGCTGCAAAGACCTACCAGACCCGGGAGAGGCAGGGAGCGGCCAACCAGGCCAAAAAGAGATGTTGAAGGCGCAGCTTTCGGCAAAAAAGCACCGGATTTTACTCTCAAGAGCTTCGATGGCAAATCAGTAAGCCTGTCCGACTATAGGGGCAAAATTGTGGTGCTGGAGTGGTTCAATTTTGAGTGTCCGTTTGTTCAGTACCATTACGACACCACTACCACGATGGTCGACCTGGCTAAGAAATACAAGGACAACAATGTCGTCTGGCTGGCGGTGAATAGCACCAATCATACCACTGCTGAGGCGAACGAAGCCTTTGCTAAGAAACATAAGCTGCCGTATCTGATACTCGATGACAGATCGGGCAGGGTAGGCCGAGCTTATGGCGCCAAGACCACTCCACACATGTTTGTTATCGACCCGGCAGGCCGTATCGTTTACGAAGGTGCCATTGACAATTCGCCATTGGGCAAAAAGAAAGAGGGCGTAATTAACTACGTTGACAGGGCCTTAGCAGAGCTGACCACCGGTGAACTGGTAAGCACCAAGAATACCAAGCCTTATGGCTGCACCGTAAAATACGCTCGATAAGGCCGATAAATCGGTTGCCATTGGCTACCCCTGCTTTGGGTTCCGCCGTAAGGTGTCCCGTGGACCGCAAAGCGGGGTCCCTCGCAGGGGCAAGCTTGCCCCGTGGAAACGGGGGTAGCAAAAAGGCTTTTCTTTGCCAATATATGTTGTTTTTTTTCCAAACACATTGGCAAGGATGAGCCTTTTTTATTAAAATGCAGTATTGCCAAAGGGTCAATGGAAAGGAGTTAGAATTCTGCCTTGTGTATAAATGAAATGGACTGAACGATGAGAAAATCATGGACCAGCAGCCGCGTCTTGCGACGCGAGTCGCTGCGGCTCGTGATTGTAATTGGATTTGTAGCCTGTGGTTTTGGGGAATGTGGCCCGTCGATTCCTGTGCAATTTACGCAGACTGCACAAGCTGGACAGAGGTTGACGTATATTGACCTTATTAACCGGCTTACAGATTTGGAACATTTAGCCACATTGCCTGCTCCGGGTGAAAAGTGTGCGCAGTTCTCCAGCTATGACCGCAGGAGTAAATATGACGAGGCGACCGGCAAATATGTTAATTGGTCGGCTAATGGCGACGGCACCGGTATCATCCGCAAAGAGAACGGCGAACTTGTTTTTGCAGAGATGCAAGGCCCAGGGGTAATCTGGCGTATCTGGTCGGCACTGGCAAAGAAAGGACACGTCAAGATATATCTTGATGGTGCCGACGAGCCTGCTGTTGACTTACCGTTTGAAGGTTATTTCAACTGCCAGAACGAGCCGTTCACCCGCCCCGCGCTGGTGCACGAGACCGCTCGCGGATTAAACTGCTATGTGCCTATTCCGTATCAGAAATCTTGCAAGATTACTGCAGAAGGAGATTGGGGAAGATATTACCATTTCACCTACACCACTTACCCAAAGGGAACGATTCTACCAACATTTAAGCGCAAGCTCTCTACCGCTGAGGCCAAAGCTCTCGATCGGGCCAATGAGATACTTTCTAAATCCGGTACAGACCCGGTAGGGAAGCGGCCGGGGGAGATTGCCGTGCAGAAGAAAGTGGTGGTTCGGCCCGGCGAAGTTGCGACTGTTGCCAAGTTGAAGGGCACAAGGGCCATCACTGCTCTTCGGGTTCATATAATAGAAGATTTACCTGAGTCTCCGGATGACCGTGACGTGCTGCGTGAGCTTGTCTTACGCATCTACTGGGACGGCGAAAAAAGCCCGAGCGTCTGGGCTCCTCTGGGTGATTTCTTTGGCACCGCTCCTGGTGTGAATAAATACAAATCCCTTCCGTTGGGTATGATGGGACATGGCGATTTTTACTCTTTCTGGTACATGCCGTTTGAGAAAGGTGCGCTAATAGAATTAACCAACGACGGGGATAAACAGCGGATGGTTAGTTTTACGATTAGCCATGCGCCGGTTACAAAGCCGATTGAAAAGCTGGGGAGATTCCATGCCAAGTGGCATCGTGATGCGTTCCTGCCCGAAGACCCTGACCGCAGAGCGATTGACTGGACTATGCTCAAAACAAAAGGCCGGGGCCGGTACTGTGGTGTAATGCTCCACGTGTGGAATCCGCGAGGTGGATGGTGGGGTGAAGGAGACGAGAAATTCTTCATCGATGGCGAAAAATTCCCCTCCACATTCGGCACCGGCTCTGAGGATTACTTTGGCTATGCCTGGTGTACCCCGGAGCTGTTCAGTAACTGCTACCACAATCAGACGATAAGCATGAATAACCGCGGACACGTTTCCGTGAACCGTTGGCACATCACGGACAATGTCCCATTCCAGAAATCCTTCGAAGCTGCCATTGAGAAGTACTATCCTAACAAGAAGCCCACGCTATATGCAGCGACGGCATACTGGTATCAGGCGGCTGGCCAGGCCGATCCGTACCAGGCGGTACCGGTGGAACAGCGCAAGGGATACTGGACTGAAATCAAGGTTTTTAAAGTCAAAGGAGCACTGGAAGGGGAACGGCTCAAGATTTTGGCAAAAACAGCGGGCAACGCCAGGCGACAAGACTTGTTTGGATTTGGCCCGGACTGGAGCGGTGACGCTCATCTTTGGTGGACGGGCGCCAAGCCGGGTGATATACTCGAATTGGCTGTGCCAGTGAAAAAAACCGCAGC
>JBHIDV010000257.1:0-4505 GCA_046760285.1 Sedimentisphaerales bacterium | reverse complement strand
TTTTACTTTTGCCACTAAGGCACCAAGATAACAATAAGTGTGAAGTGCCTAAAGTGTAAAGTGACTAAAGTAAGGATATCAGAATATCAGGAAATAAGGGTGCAGGGTATCAGAGAATCAGGATATCAGGGAAAAAACCTGATGTCCTGGTAGCCTGATATCCACTACCTGGTAACCTGATAACCTGATAGCCCGAATCTTTAGCTCACTTTTATTTTCTTTGCGCCTTAGTTCTTCGTGCCTCTTCTCTTTTTCTTTACTTTTTGCTTTTCTGTCACATTATTGTCAAATTTTATTTTAATATACTCCTGCATTTGTTTATCGCTGGTAAAATGCAGCTCGAAGTCGTATTCGCCCTCGACAAAATCGCAATTGCTGTGCCGGTATTGTCTGCAAATCTTGGGCCTTTTATCATAAATCCGGCAACGATGGTCTTTTTCCGAAAGATGCCGGCACTTATTTTTAATATTGATGTACCAGTCGCCCTTCTCCACAAAAACCGTTATATCTTTGTGGCACAGGTACCATCTTATATCATCGTAATCTTCTCTCGTCTCGGGTGTCTCGATGGGAAGGGCAAAATACCTGCAGCACAGACCCGTGCATTTGTCACACTGACTCATCTTACACTTACCACAAACTCCAGTTACACCAAACGCAACACGTCGGCCATCAATGGCTACAACTATAAGCTATTAGCCCTCAGCCGTCAAGACGGCAAAATCCATGCCGCCGGTTTTCCCGATATCAAAGTTCGCTGCTCTATTGTGTGGCAGCGTCAAGGCCAAAGGCCTTGGCGATGGTCGTTTACCACAGAATTCAGCCAGCCATCCCCAAGCTGCCACACGCTGCAAACTCTACGCCGACGGTTTTTTTCGATATAAAGTGCAAAAATAAAGACAAATAGTAATTTGATACTTACAGAAAGCCGATTAGAGGAATATCTTTCAAATGGGGTGGAATATAGGGGGTGTTCGGCTGTAGGCCGAGATAGCACAGCATCAAATGATTGCCGGTAAAGTCCAAGAATATCGCGGCAGGGCCTTTACGCTCGTCGAGCTGCTGGTAGCCCTGATGGTGGCCAGCGTTATCTTGACGGTAGTAATGACTCTGGCGTTTGCAATGGCGACCGCGATTGAAAACAGTGATGATACAGCTAAGAAACAGGCAGAAGTCCGCTATGCCATGCTGACAATCACAGAATTGATAAAACAGTCCAAGCTTATATGTGGGACACCCGGCAATGATTTAGCTATATGGAAGTCAGATGACGACAACGACGAAAAAATCGATGTCACTGAACTGGTTTACATTGAAACGGGTAGCAAGAATAACTATATACAGCTTTTGGATTTCCCCACCAAACAAAAATGGCTGCCGAAATGGCTGAAGCATCCCGACCTCAATAATATCCAAAATCCATGGTTTACAATCATATTGAAATGGTATTGCCCAGAACGGTACGTTATTTTGATCGAAGAATGCAGCGACGCACAGTTTCTGCTGGATGCGGTCCCTCCCAAGACAGAGTTTGTAAACATATCATTTAACCTGGAAGAAAATGGTGTGAGCCATCAATACCAGATAAGCGCCTCACTGCGGACCCGGGCAGGTCATTTACTCAACAGCAAAGGCCGAATTGTCAGTGATGACGATTAGGCGAAAAACTCGATTGCATTCCACTTACATCCACAGGCGAAACCGTCTGCTATCCTGTTACTGAAGGCAGTTGACCCAAGAGCATAGTCCTCATTTAGAAGTTTTATTTGACAGATACAAAAGCAGTCGGTATCGTATTGCCTGAAATCAAAAACCCTGCAATGAAAAGGCTCGAATGTCGGAAATGCTATCAATTTGCTGATTCGCCAGAAGGAGTTTTGAACATGCGGAGATTTTGTTTTGTTACGATTTTGGTGTTAATGTGGGGCCAAACTATGTGGGCGAAAAAGACTCCGATAGGCAATCCAAAGGAGTTCAAAGTGAAAACATGCTTGCATTCTGTTAGCTACGCTGGTGTTTGGCGGGGACAGGCCAAATTAAGTGTTGAGGAATTTCTTGTAAAAGCAAAACAGCTGGGATTCGATGGGGTTATGTTGGTGGCTAAACGGCCACACGTCAGTCCGTTGGATTACGATGAAGCTGCGCGAAAGGCCTTGCGGCGGAAAATTGAAAACCTTGGGCTCAAATTGGTCTGCTTGGCAGGATACACAGACTTTACCGCCGGCGTGGACAAAGCTGGAATTCCTAATGTGGAAATCCAGGCTTGCTATGTGGGAGAATTGGCCAAACTGGCTCGCGATTTGGGAACCGACATGATACGCATATTCACAGGTTACGAACGTCCCGACATACCGTTTGATAGGCAATACAGCATGGTGGTGGAAGGATTAAAGCTGGCCGGGCAAGAAGCAGCAAAGTATGATGTTACCCTCGCTGTCCAGAACCACCACGACATCGCAGCCCACCACGATACAATGTACTGGCTGCTCCAGGAAGTTAATTTGCCAAATGTCAAGGCAGCTTTTGACGCCTGGACACCGGCACTGCAAGGGTTGAACTCTGAAGAGCTGCGAGCCGCTATTTTGAAGATGCAACCTTTCATTGTGCACACCACCGTAGCCGATTATGTGCGTCTGCCTCGATATCACTATGAGCATAACCTGATAAATTATCAGCAGCGTGATGCATTAGTTCGAGCAGTTCCGGTGGGCCAAGGCATCGTTGATTACAAAACTTTTTTCAACACGCTCAAGGAAATCGGCTATCAAGGGTACATCGCTTATGAGATGTGTGCGGTGCTGGAGGGCGGAGGAGATATCGAAAATTTAGATAGAACGGCAAGAAAATTCCTCAAGTATGTCAAAAAGTTTCAGAAGTAAGAGGTTTAGCCGTCGCCGGTACAGCGATGGCCATACGTCTTTCAGGGCAGGTATTTCTATGCCCTCCAGGGACGCTGTCTGGCTAAGTTGCTCGATAGAATATTTTTTGCAATAATTACATCCTCTCTAATCTGAAAATCGAACATACCCACGCAGATAAAATCGGCACCGTTTTCAAAAGCATATTTGAAACCGTCCCTGGGATGGATGGCACCAGCCGCCAAAACCTTGAAAGCAATCCATGGCTTTTTTACTTTTCTCATGAATGCGATAGTTTTTTCCGGAGTAATGGACCAAATATTATCATGATCATCAGGGCTGCCGCTATCTACATTAAACTCTATCCTATCTTCTCTGGGCGTGGCTGACCAGTAATTGCCGGGATGTAAGGTCTTCATGTAAAAATCAACATCTATCTGTGCTTTTTCGGCCGCCATAAGCACCTCTATGGAATGAGCCCCAATGCCGCCGATCACCCCGTTTTCTTTAATAAACTCAAGGGCCTTTGACAGAAGGTCAACACGACCATTTTTGACCCACTTGTCTCCGATAGCTCCCTGTATGTAAGCCCCCACCGCTCCGTTATCGATAGCCCTTTTTATGTCAGTGGTTAGATCATCTACTTTCGGATGGACCTGGGCGAGCCACTGTATTCGGCCGCCTCTTTCTTTCCAGTATCTACTAAGGTGCTTAGAAGAAGCTGTTATAATAGTATTTATCCCGTTTTCCTCATACATCCGGAGAGTTGCCATAATTTTTTCATCTGTACTGTAGGCCTTAAATAATTCAGGTAGGTAAAACAAATCTCTACTGTGTGCCCAGCCGCTGAACGGATTGCCGCCGCAAATCAATCTGCTGATCTTGAGCTTGCCAATCTGTCCGGCAGGCATGGCCTTGCTGGAAACGGTTGAGACCGTCTTTGCCTTTGTGCCGCTAAAATTCAAGCCTAATGTTGCCCCGGCTGATGCAGCTACTGATTTCTTCATGAAACTACGACGACATAATTTTCCCGACATAGTCTACCTCCCGCCAAAAGATAGTCTAAGAAACTATCTCAAAACACAATTTGTCATTCGCAGCACAGTAAAGAATAGAAACTATCTAATGCTTCCTGGCGAGAAAATCAATTATTTTTTGACCATTTTTTTCGCATCCTCTGCTCAAATAATCGGTCAAAATCGCAGAGGGTTAGTGGTTCGATGCTCGTGGTTGCAAGCTGCAGGTTGCGGACGGAGAATAGATAAATTTGAATGACTATAATGCGGAATTCGGCATGGTTCAATCTTGGGTGGCAGCCTCAAGCTTGTCCCCGCGCAAGCGGGGATGGGGCTTGGGGATGGCAAAGCCCTAAAAGCGGGGTAACCATCACAAACTATGAAGCCACAGGTCAATGTTACCCAGAATCTCATTTATTGAACCATGCCGGATTTCTAAAGACAATATAGATTTCCGGTAAGCCAGGGCCTTCAAGGGTGCAGTTTAGCCTCGGCACCTGTGGCCGAGGCAGTCCCCGCCACAGGTGCGGGGGCTAACCCGCATTTCTCACAGCTTTTCTGTGTTCATAAATTTTATCTGTCCGCTTAGGTTCTTTTGGGTTATAATCCCTTTCAAGGTAAACACTTATTT
>JBHIDV010000256.1:0-4519 GCA_046760285.1 Sedimentisphaerales bacterium | reverse complement strand
CGAATGAGTATTATAAAAACGGTGGATTTTCATCTGAGAAGTGGCCAACTGGTATATGGAAAGCTGGTCTCCGAAGACAAAAACAAGGTCACCGTTGAAAAATTGGACGAAAGTAAGATTGGTGTGTTGACTTATAGTAAAAGAGAGATCGAGCCTAGGACCCTGCAAACACAAACTGTGCCCGAGTACAGATACTACCTGAACCTAGCGGAATATTTTTCGGCCAGAACCTGGGACTTCCGGGACGACCCGGACGATTTTATACAAGCAATACGCTGCTGTGAAAAAGCCAAGCAGTTGTTACTGGAGACTCAAAAACCAGACAGTGAAAAAATCCAGCAAATAAATGAAAAAATACAGAAGCTGCAGGCTGACAGACAAGTCTGGCAGAGAGAAGTCAGATCCCGAGCAGAGCTGAAGAAGCTGGAGTTTGAAGCGGAGATCGAAAATAGGCTTAAAGAGCTGGAGAATAAGGTTAATGCGAGTAGCCAGCAAATCGATAAGACTCTTCAGCGGCTGGATGAATTTCTGACGGAGATGAAAGATAACTACCAGAGACTCGAACAAAATATTTCCGCAATAAGCCAAGACCTGTCCAGGCGGTTAAATATATTGGCAGACCGGGTTGAAGCTAACACCAGAATAATAGACCCGTTCAGATGGGGCTTATATCCCAGATATTACTATCCCTACAGGCCCTATTACTATAGGCCCGGTGACTAACATTGGTAATTATATGTTTAGCTGTCGCCGGTACGGCGACGGCTAAACGAATATACATCACGCTCCACGCAGGCGTTGCTGGTCTGCTCAAAAGGGCTTTGCTATTTACCTATACAACCTCTTGATTACAGAATCGGTATCTACACTAAACGTATTGTGACTCGATCAGTCTTACATAATCTTTCATCTTCCTGACCTTGTTTTTCAAGGCGCTATACATTCCCTCAGCCGTTTCTTTGATGGTCATATGTGAGTTTGTATAGGGATTGTCCCTCGTGCCCTGCTCTACTGCGTCTATCCAATCAGCCGGTATATCCTTGGTCCCGGAGAAAGCCCCTGCCAGCCCTGCGGCGCTGGCGGCCAAACAATCGGTGTCGCGTCCAAAGTTGACCGCCACGATTATTGATTGCTTAACGTTACCTTCAGTGGCGGCAAAGATTGCCAGTGCCTTGGTCACATTCTCATAAATCGAAGAGGCACGATAATGTTTCATCCTCTTATCAGCACCATAAGGGCTTTTCTCACTGGTGTATAGTTCATCCAGCTCCTTCCTCATATCTAAAGGTTCGTTGTATTTATTCGCTATATCAAGTCCATTCTGGATTTCCTTTCTAATTTCAGGCGTGGCATATTTCAAAGCTGTTTCTATCACCGACTCGACCGTAGCATTGGGTCTCATAGCATATACCACAGCGGCATTGTAAGCGGCGCCCCAGGCAAATGAATCGCTGTAGGGTGGCTGATAAACCCTGCCAATCTCGTAGACATCTCTTATCACCCCGTCTATATCGCACGCATTTATCAAAGCGATAGCGTGAAATGACCGGGCAGTGGTGTTCAGATGGGGATACTTGGACAGTCTGCCGAGTTCCCATGCCGGCACCTTGCCCGATTTTGCATGGGCCAGCAGCTCCCTGTCGAAGGCCTCGGTCATATATTTCATCTTTTCAGGGTCCAGGACCTTCACCCACGTCTTGACCAAATCTGCCGCTGTTATCCTGTCCTGCTTCTCGATTATGGCGGTGCACATCAGTTTCTGGCGTTCAATCCCGTCTTCCGTACTGCCCGCCGGATGGTCCCAGTCCACATTGTAATGATGATACGCCACGAGCTTATCGAAGAGGCCGTACTTCTTCGCTATCCTGTCCATGTCCCATCCTTCAACCGCCGCACCCATAGCAGAGCCGATGCGCGAGCCTGCAAGACATCCGTAAATCTTGTCAAACAAGCCAGGCTTTGAAGAATTCCTTTTGCTCTTCTCGATTGCTGCAGCAGGAGCTGACTTACACGCTGCCAGCGTAGCCGCTCCCACACTTACTGCTGAGGCAGCCGTATGTGACAAAAACTGTCTTCGTGTCAAATCTTGCTTCATCATAAATGTCACTCCTTCATTAAGTATTGAAACATCTCGACCTTCAGCACTTTAGTTCTTCTGGGATCAAACAGCCATCACCAGGGCAAAATGCCCGGATATTCTGCTCAGGCGTGGCAGGCGGCACCTCACAGCCAGGCATTAAAATGAACTTGTCCCCTCCTGCTTCAATGCAGTCCTTTGCTGCTTTTGCCACATCTTCGGGCGTACCTTGAAGTAGAACAGCCGACGGGTCAAAATTTCCGCACAATGTAATATGGGGTCCTACGAGTTGTCTGGCCTTGGCAAGCGGAACCATCCAATCGACGTCTATAATATCCGCACCACTTTGAGCCATGTACGAGATATTGTTTACTGTGTTACCACAAATATGCAACTTCACCGCAGCTCCGGCTTCATGAATAGCGGTGAAAAGTTTCTGCTGTAGAGGCAAAACTAATTCAGCATACATATCTGGGCCGATGAGACTGGCGGCTGCATCGCCCACGCCAATCATGTCGGCGCCGGCTTTAATCTGGGCCAGGGCAAAGGCAATGGCATTTTGGACGATGACCTGGCCCGCCTGGACAAACATTTCAGGCTTATCCACCATGTCCAGGAACGCATTTTCCACCCCTCGCAAGTCTGCATATTCTGCCATCGGTCCTTCCACCCAGCCTAATACGCTGTGGGTCTGTCCGGCCTCGGCAGCCATCTTGCGGACACTTTCAATCCGCTGTCTCGTTCGTTCTGCATCTTCGATATCGAGTGGCCTGATTTTTGCTATGTCATCGGGAGTTTTTATTAGCAGGTCTTTTGGCTTTCCGACCCCATGCTCAGGATAGTCAAATTCCATCCCGTAGGCGGAAGCTTCTCGCCACGGGTCGCTTATCGCGCTTATCTGGTCGAGATTGAACGCTTTGGCAACCGCAAGCTGGGCCGCTACCAGCACATCACCATCGAGATAATAATCTCTGTAGCTGTGCCCAATGAAATTAGCTGACCAGGCCATGAATATAGGAGTAACCGCGGGACGGTCGAAGGAGTCGCCCTTCAAAATTGCATAAATTCGTTCTTTCGGAGTCATAAGTCACCTTAACAAACAGATTTCTTTATAGTTGGAACATTACTATCAGGGCCGTAATTTACTTACTTCATCTATCATCTTCCGCATGAGAGCCATAAAGTAACTGCCGTTGTGCGGCCCGAAAACAGACATCAGCCGGGTCTCGTAATGGTCGAGTTCATAGTAACGGTCGGGCACGACGTAGCCTATGTAATCCCCGTTAAAACTGGTCACAATAGCTTGAAAACCTTCTTTATTAGCATATTCTTTCATTTGAAGAGCCAACTGGCCGCTAAAGTCGCACGGCGTGGCGAGAAAGAGCGTATTATTTACCATCACTAATTGAAGCCACGCTCTTCTATCTGGCAAAAGCCATCCTGTGAGAATGGGTGAAAGGCGAGATTGCTTGGTCAACCGTAATTGATAGGGCGGCAACAGAACTTCTGTTCCCATCGAAGCGAGCTCCACTTGCTCGCTCGCCTTCAGCTCTTTGGCCGTCTGAAGAATCTTTTGAGCCAGACTTTCACCGATGTTTTGAGCCTTTTTAAAGCCGCTCCCCTCTGCTTTTGGGGACATACTTCCGACAGCTCCCGACAGGAAGATTGCTTTCGTCCCCGTCTTGTCTTCAATATATCGTTGAAGGTAGCCTGGGTAGTCGCCACTTAGAAAGAGATTGTCCGCTCCCAACGTGGTCGCATGAGCAGAGTAAGTGACAACATAAACCTTGGATTGGCCTTTTGCATCAGAAATGACCAGGAAACTCAATTCCGGGTCAATCGTGCCGCCTTGAATTAGTCGGTTTCGGATAAATTCAGGAGCTTCTATCCAACTTGTCCCTATTTTGCCAGGCTGTAAATTCCGACAGGCTGTTATGATGGCTTGGACGTAGCGCTGGACCAACAGGTCAAATACCCTTTGGTCGTAATCGCCGGCATAAATCTTGTCAAAAATGGCAGCCCCCCATGCACCCGGGCCGGAATGGGTGTGAGTGGCAGAGAAAAGTATATCTTCGCGCTGCAGGTTCGTCTGTGCCATCACCTTTTCTAAGATAGCATCTGCTAACTTCCGACTGACGATGAGCAGGTCGCTGCCTGTAATGACAACGGTATCCTGCCCGTCGCTCAAGGCCAACGCTTTAGCATAAAGTTTGTCATGCACACCTTTGGAGGCCGCCCCCTTTCGGCTGCCGTAACCGGCTAAAGGTGTTCCGACCGGCGGTGTGAGTTCTGTTTCGCCGAGACCAAACTGTACGCCCTTAGATGTAGCAGAGAAATGAAGTTGACGGGAAGCTGCCGCAATGTTGCGCAGACTTTGGCGATAGTATATTGTCCCCTCAAAGGAAGAACGGTAGCTGGGCCAAGGACCAATGAAGAGAACGA
>JBHIDV010000255.1:0-4524 GCA_046760285.1 Sedimentisphaerales bacterium | reverse complement strand
TAAGGGACCAGTTACCATTTAGCCAATTACCAAAATTAAAAGTCATCCTCGAAAAGACTGCTGTCGAAATCTTCTTCTTCGTCCTCTAAGGCAAAATCATAGAAGTCATCGTAGGCGTCCTGGGACTCGATTACCACGTGTGCTTCATCAAGAAAATCCTCCGGAACCATCACGGCGATGCCTTTGCCATTGACTGACGGGTCGACCCGCTCCTTAATTACAGCAGGAATATCATTGACTCTGAGCAGTGTTTCGTATTCCTTGGCTTGCTCCAGGTCGTCAACAAAGGTAACCACTACAAAATCCTTCAACTTAGATTGCGATTTATGGTTTTTTCTGAAATGCTTTGCCATTCTGTCTCTCCGGTCATCCCATCCATCAACTTCAACTGTGAAAAAGGGGTTTCCCAAACGGATTTTTCGCTGCTGCCCAGCGAAAAATACAGGTATTTTTTACTGCAAGCAGTAAAAAATTCGTTTGGGGGCCCCAAACCTCTCGTCTAAGTATTTTCGTCAAAATAATCCATCTAAATTATTAAAAATTTGAAAAGTACCAACCTATAAAGGAAAACATAATTTACCAGCCAGGTATTTGTTTCTTTGCCTATCGGCTCTATAACCAGAAAAATTTAGTATTTGAACATTTTTTTGTTGCAAATTTTGCTGGTTATATTTAATAAGATGATTTTGAGGATGTGATACCGGACTAATGAAACTTAACTTTTTAACATGGAGGTTTCTGTTATGGCCAAGAAAAGAGAGCCTTTGGTGGTAACCAGTAAAGTTAAGAGCTATATCAAGAGCAAAAAGATGATGAGCTCTTCTGAAGCTGTCGGGGCTATCAATGATGTTGTCTATAGTATACTTGATAATGCCGTTGCCCGAGCCAAGGCCAACCGCCGTAGCACTGTTAGGGCACAGGACCTATAAGCAGGCTACACGCTAACATCTTTTGCTTGCATACCTTACGTTTGCGACAATGTTATTTGAAGTAAGCTTTTGCGCTTTTGAACCATGCAACGGATTACTTCAAGGGGATGATTTTTAAATGTGATTATTATGCAAGTACGCAGTTTATAGTCTTTCTTAGTGTGGGTAGAGGCCTATAAAATCTAAATTATTAGTATCAAAATCTACATTTTTAGGAAAATTTATTGAACTTACATCCGCAAAAATCCCGATTTATATAACAGGATACTGGGTAAGTGCATCATTTTTTCTCAGTTGGTGGTTAAGACCTTGTAATTTCTTGTCGATAATAGCCTTACAGCTCGGTACAGTTTAGCTGTCCTGCTGGACGACGAGAGAACAGCTATTAAGTATTGATTGGACTCAAAAAGAGCCAATTATAAGTCCTTTTAGAATGGATGGTTATGAGAGCAAGCCAACGGGGGGCCACATGAGAGTGTTCATGTTAGGCTGGGAATTCCCTCCGTTTATCAGCGGCGGTCTAGGCACGGCTTGCTACGGACTTACCAAGGCCATGGGCCAGCTCGGCATAAAAGTAACCTTCGTCTTGCCCAAAATGGTCGAGAGCAAATATGCTACCCATGTAAAGCTATTAACCCCAAGTTCCCAGACAACCGCAGCATCGGTCAAAGCCGATGAGCTAAAAAATGTAAAATTTCGCACTATCCACTCACTGCTGCAGCCGTATTTAACTCCCACAGTTTATCAGCAGAAAATAGAAGAAATCCTGCGACTAAAACGAAAGATGCCTGCCGGCACCATCACTGCAGCCAGCCAGTTTATCGGCGGAGCGGATTACAGCGGCGATATGTATGCTGAGGTCCACCGTTATGCCGCGGTTGCTGCCCGGTTAGCTCGAAACGAGCAGTTTGACATTGTTCATGCCCACGACTGGATGACCTATCCTGCGGCAGTGGCAGTGGCAACAATTAGCGGAAAACCGCTGATTGTGCACGTTCATTCCACGGAGTTCGACCGTAGCGGCGAGCACGTCAACCAGATGATCTACGACCTCGAGCGAAAGGGTATGGAGCAGGCAGATAAAGTCATCGCGGTTAGCCATTTTACCCGCAATATTATAATCAGCCGATATGGCATTCGCAGTGAAAAAGTCGAGGTGGTGTATAACGGTGTGGAGCACAATCTTAAGTCAGCTTTAACCGAAACCTACATCGATAAAAATGAAAAGATCGTCCTGTTTTTGGGCCGAATCACCATGCAAAAAGGCCCTGAATACTTCCTGGCAGCGGCTAAGAAGGTCCTTGAAATTATGGATAACGTTAAGTTTGTGGTGGTCGGCTCCGGCGACCTGATGCACCGGGCGATTGAGATGGCAGCAGGACTGGGCATTGGCCATAAGGTGCTATTCACGGGCTTTCTGCGAGGCGAGGACGTCCAAAAGATATATAAAATGGCTGACCTGTACGTGATGCCTTCGGTGTCAGAGCCGTTTGGCATCGCGCCTTTAGAGGCGTTGGGCCACGAGGTGCCGGTGATAATAAGTAAACAAAGTGGCGTATCGGAAGTCTTGACGCACGCCTTGAAAGTGGACTTCTGGGACGTCAACGAGATTGCTAACAAGATTATAGCGGTATTGAAATATCCGCCCTTAGGCATTACGCTGCGGCAGCACGGCAACTTTGAGGCGCGGAAGCTGCGATGGATAGACTCAGCGGCTAAGTGTGTCAAGATTTATGAACAAATGCTGGTTGCGGTTTAATCGTCGTGCGTATTGCGTGATGCGTATCGCGTAAAGAAAGGACGCAATACGAGATACGAGATACGAAAAATGCCTTCAGTATGTTTCTATTTCCAGGTGCATCAGCCGTTGCGGTTGCGGCACTATACGGTATTTGATACAAACGAGCGATACTTCGACGATTACACAAATGCTTTCATCTGCAGAAAGGTAGCAAATAAATGTTACCTCCCAGCTAACCGCTTGCTTCTGGGCATAATACGACGATTTGGCGGCAGATTTAAGGTAGCATACAGCATAACCGGAGTGTTACTGGAGCAGTTGCAACAGTACTGTCCAGAGGTTATAAGCACTTTTGACGCCCTGGCGGAAACCGGCTGTGTAGAGTTTTTAGCAGAGACGTATTATCACAGCTTGAGTTTTCTGTACTCACGAGATGAATTCGTAGAGCAGGTGAACAAACATGTAGAAACTATCGACCATTTTTTCGGCCAAAGACCAAAGGTTTTTCGAAATACCGAGCTGATATACAATAATGATTTAGCTATGCTTGTTGAATCAATGGGCCGGGACCCCGCTTCACGGGAACCCTGCTTCGAGGCCATAATTACCGAAGGAGCGGACCACATCTTGGGCTTGCGAAGTCCCAATTTTGTCTATCGTCCCAAAGGCTGCCACAAGCTAAAATTGCTGCTGAAAAATTATTCTCTCAGCGACGACATTGCCTTTCGATTTTCCAACCGTACTTGGCCGGAATGGCCTCTGACAGCAGATAAATTCGCCCGATGGATAAGCAGTATCAATGGCAATGGTAATGTGGTCAATCTGTTTTTGGACTATGAGACGCTCGGCGAACATCAATGGGCTGATACCGGTATATTCGATTTTATGCGGCACCTGCCAGAGCAGATTCTGAAACATCCAGACAATGATTTCAAAACGCCCAGCGAGGTAATCCAAAGCTATGAGCCTATCGATGCAGTTGATGTGCCGCATATCATAAGCTGGGCCGATACCGAACGAGACCTATCAGCCTGGCTGGGAAACGCTATGCAATCCAACGCTATTCATGAGCTTTATAGGCTGGAGGATAAAATCAAAGAAACCGGCGACGAAAAAATAATCGCAGATTGGCGAAAGCTACAAGCCTCAGACCACTTTTATTATATGTGCACAAAGTGGTTTGCCGACGGCGATGTACATAAATACTTTAATCCCTATGAGTCGCCTTACGACTCTTATATAAACTTTATGAATGTACTGGATAATCTTCACCATCGCTGTGTCCGGCAGGCGACTCGGCTGAGCTCGTCAAAGTCCTCGTTGGAAGCAAATAAGGCTCCAAGGTCCGAAAGTTATATCACCGAGCAGACCGTTGGGGGTGCGTTTTGTCCCGCACCAACACGGGACGAAAGCAAATCGCAAATAGCGAGGCTTCCCAGCCGCGAAGAATGGCGGCTGGGGGCCCCGATTAGCGATTAGCGACTCCAATTTTTAGATTCTACCGTGATAATGTTTTCAAGAGTACGATGGTGTTAACTCCACAAAAAGCTAACAGCACAAAAATTGTATCCCTCTCAACTCGGGACAAATCTATCGAGGATTTATTGACCAAAGAATGGCTGTTGACTAACCAACACGGCAGCTACGCATCATCAACGGTTATCGGCTGCAATACCAGAGGATACCATGGCCTACTTGTCGGCTCGCTTAACCCACCTGTGAATCGGATAGTGGCACTGGCCAATTGCCTGGAGATGGTGATACTCGATACCGGATACTCGATACCGGATACTCGCCTAAGAGAATCGAGAATCAAGAATCAAGTATTTAATCTTTCCACTTTTGAGTTCAGCG
>JBHIDV010000254.1:0-4530 GCA_046760285.1 Sedimentisphaerales bacterium | reverse complement strand
GAACGGGTCGGATATTTGGGTAGCGTGCCCCCCGAATACATCGAGCTCGATAAGATGTCGGACTACGCACTAAAAAAACTCGTGGATAAGGACCAGTTTCACATTGTTATAAGAAAAGAGAGCATCGACGCTTTTGAAAATCCCAATACCGATAAGCTTGTAGAGTTAGTCAAGCCCAATGTCGTGGTCGTCTTTGGCGTTGCGCTTGACTTTTGCGTGTATTACGTACTGCGAGGGCTTGCTAAGCATCCGGGCATTAAACTGGTAGTTCTAAAAGACGCAGTCAAGGGACTTCAGATAAGGCCCGATGAAGATATTTTCGATGAGCTGGAAAAAATGGGGGTCGAGATTACCAATTTCGTCGATTTCAAGAGGCAGCTACAATGTGGCTAATCAAAGATAGTCCCGCGCTCTTTGTGGACCTGTATGAGCTGACTATGGCTCAGGTCTACTTCAAAAAACAGATGCACGACACTGCATACTTTGAGGTCACTATAAGACGGCTGCCGGAGCATTGGGGATTTTTTGTAATGGCAGGACTGGCCGAAGTCCAATCATACCTTCACCAGTTTCGATTCACTAAAGAAGATACGGATTACCTGCGCTGCTGCAAAATATTTTCCGATGATTTTTTGAACTATCTTTCAAATCTCAGGCTTGAGGTAAAAATACGTTCTTTGCCCGAAGGCACAGTTTTTTTCCCGAACGAACCTATTTTCGAGGTGGCTGGTCCTTTGATTTGCGCACAGATACTGGAAAGCTACATCTTGAATATACTTGGCTTTTCGATTATCGAGGCGACACTTGCCGCAAGAACTTCCATTGCTGCGCAAGGCGCTGTGGTGGTGGATTTTGGCTTGCGGCGCTGCCAGGGGCCTGTTGCCTCTGTGCGGTCGGCAAGAGCTGCTCAAATGGCAGGCTTTAAGGCGACCAGCAATGTTTTTGCCGCCAGAGAACTGGAATTTGTACCCACAGGGACAATGGCACATTCTTTCGTTGAAGTTCACGATTCAGAACAGCAGTCTTTCCAAAATTTTGCTGAGAGCTATGGCGAAAACACCATTTTGCTGGTAGATACCTACGACTCGATTGAAGGGATAAGAAAAGCAGCCAAAGTGGCAAGAAAGCTCTATGAACAAAAGGGCATAAAGATAAGAGGTATCCGCCTTGACAGCGGCGATTTGGTCGAGCTTAGCAATTTTGCTCGAAAATATTTTCAGCAAGAAGGTGTATCGTTTCTAAAAATTTTTGCCAGTGGTGACCTGGATGAATTCAAGATTTATGATTTGCTGAATGCCGGTGCTCAAATTGACGGCTTTGGCATCGGCACGCGGTTCGCAGTGTCACGGTTTGCTCCTTCTGTGGAGATAGTTTATAAAATCGTCCAGTATGGTGACAAGGCCGTTTTGAAAACCTCGCCGGACAAGCAAAGTCGGCCCGGCCGAAAGACAATTACCAGAGTCAGGGACAAATACTACCAAAAAGACATTATTTGGCCACTGAAATCTCAATCAGAGGACCTACTAAAACCATTTAAGTCAGCCGAAAAAATACAAACGCTCCAGAAAAGATTGGCTGCTGAGCTTTCTTGCCTGGATGACTCCATAAAAGCCATCAGAAACCCTGCGAAGTATCCTGTGGAGTTTTCTCAAAGTTCACGTAAACCAAATCGCTCTTGACATTTTCAACGACCGATATAAGATTCAGCGAAAACAACAATGTCAGAAGATCTCAGCGGAAAGGAGACAGGTTGTGATAAGGAGATTAGCGTTAGTCCTGGCTGTATTTATGATTGTATTTCTGGCCTGGGCGTTATTTATTGGCGGCGATGTCATCTCTATTACCGTAAATGGACGCGAAATCACCGGCCCTTTCGGTGCCATAATCGGCGTATGGAGCTTTATATTGACGCTGGTGATTTTGTTTTGCGTAGCGATACTTTTGGCTTTTGTTTTCGCTGGGGTCGGCCTTATTGTTCTGGGCGGTCTTGCTTTCGTGGGGCTTATTCTGGCAGCAATCGCCTTTCCTTTCCTGCTTCCGCTACTGATTCCCTTGTTCATCGTCTGGATATTCTGCTCTATCGTGCGCTGGATTAGAGCGACTTAAGAAATCAGCTTACAGGAGGGTTCCCTATACTTTCTATTACGCGCTGCTTGAGCTTGCCACTTCGCCAACATGTTGGTTTTATCCCTTCTAC
The DNA here is from genome assembly GCA_046760285.1 of Sedimentisphaerales bacterium. Taxonomy (GTDB): domain Bacteria; phylum Planctomycetota; class Phycisphaerae; order Sedimentisphaerales; family Anaerobacaceae; genus JBHIDV01. Next base: position 2,333 of record JBHIDV010000254.1, on the reverse strand, counting down.
GGTGGTCCAAATTTAGAGGAGTAGCTCTGTTACTTTATTCTTACTGTGCCGTCACGGGTCTTTAGGTAGACTTTGCCGACACAAAAGAGCTGGCCGGCACTAATCGTGTCTATCAATCTTCTGTTTTTCTTTCTGATAACTGTTAAAGGAAGATCCGTTTTTATGGAGCCGTTGTGTGTCCAGGCCGGTCTCAGGTAGCAGTTTGCTCTCATGTCTCGCCACGGCCTTTGATTATGTGATACTCTTTTTGTTTCACGCATTACTACTGTCCTTCTTGAGAGTTATCCTATCCAACATTTTCTGCGAGCTGCAACAACACGTTTGTCTGTCATGCCTTCAGCTCCTGCACAACCGGCGACAACCAGCCTCCGGCCCGAACAACGCCATCACTCAGATAGGCTGTCAAGGACCTGCCTCATGCTTCGTCTGTATTGCTGAAATGCTGTCCTGCCTGGCTTAGTGAGGCTCAGAAGTGTCCGTGGAATTTTTTCCACAAACTCCTTTTTAATCTCCACATAGCCGGCCGCTTCGAGCTTACTCAAATGCGCCGAAAGATTTCCCCGTGTTAAGCCCGTCTGGTGCATCAGGAAGAGAAAGTCCGCACTTTCAACCACGGAAAGATATGCCAATATTAACAGCCTGGCCGGCTCATGGATGACCCGGTCGATTTCTGCAAGCGTCTGGAGGTCTTTTTTATTTAGCTCATCATTCTTTGCCATCGGAAACCTCCTTCGCAGGTTTAGGGTATTTGCGGAGGAACCGGGTGAACCTGACGATGCCGGTGAGTATGAGGATTGCGGCGAGACACCAGCCCTGTATAGCAGTGGCTTTGCCGGGATCATAGCCGAGTGACACGAGCCATAATCCAATAAGACCGCTTATCAGAAACAAAGCTGCGACGGAATAGTCAAGAATTGTTGCGGTTCTGCGAACCTGAGCGAAGGTTACACCGGCCAGCACGATCCCGAGGTACAACGGCAGCAACCAGCGAAGCTGTGAAACAAAAAATAAACCAGCGCCAATCAAAACAAGTACGATGGCAAGCACGAATATCTTTCGACCTGTCGCTTTATCCTTTGGCTCCGGCAGCTTTGCGTATCCCACTCGCGGATACGTGATTCGCCTCCGACAGGCTGGTTTTAAGAGAATCTGTATCGCACAGCCGGCAATCATCGCTATCGAAAGTCTGAAATCCAGAAAAAATATTGCCATTATCCCCAGCGATAACCCGACCAGAATCTCATCCAGTCCATCTTGATGAAGGGCCATGCGCGTTTTTCGTTCGATTGCTTTCAAGTCAATTCTCTGCGTCATTGAATACCTCCTTTGCCGGAAATGGGTAATCGCACAGGAAGCGGACCAGAAGCACCGTTCCGATGACCAGCATGACAATCGCGGGAATGGCAATTGCAATGGGGCTCAGGTTCACACCCACGAACTCCTTCACCACCATATCAACCGGTACCGGCAGGGCAAACAGCACACCGTATACGTACAAGCGCGTACAATCAAGATAGTAGGCTAACAAGCTAAATACGATAATAGCATTGGCTACCCAGGCGGCGGGTAAAAGAAGCAGCAGTTTTGGCCGACCCGCCGGATAGCTTCGTATCACCAGTGCAGTGGCAACAAAGACTATAGCTCCCGCGAGGACAGAGCCTAAAAGTATTATGCGAGATTTCCCTATTTTGCGTTTACGCTTCGGACCGAATTTGACGAAGCCCATCCGGGGAACCGTTATGCGTTTCTTTCCGGCAATGAAGGCCAGCACAACCAGGGCTTCCAACGTTACGAGTATGGTCATAACCAGCCCTTCCGGTACACCGCTGTTCGAGAGCAATGCGCCGACGGCAAGTATCAGCAGTAAAAGACCCAGAAAGATATCCCATAGGCCATCCTGGAAAGTGGACCTGTACGCCTTTTTTTCGATTTCATTCAAATTAAACATTGTCATTTTTTGCCTCCTTTATAGGTTCAGGGTATTTACGCAGGAACCGAACCAGCTGAACCAGCCCAACGGGGATAAGGATAGTAGACAAACCCCAAAACTGATAAGCAGTAACAACAAACGGGTCGTAACCAAGCAACACGAGTATTAAACCGACAAGGCCGCTTGCCAAAAACAATCCGACAAATATATAATCACGAACATATCCGGTAATACGCGCACCGGCCAAGAATATACCCAGACAAAGGGGAAGTAACGGCCTTACCCAGATACCCACACATATAATCAAACCAACTACAACCAGAGGTACAGCAATGTCCCACACTATCAGACTCTTCTTGTCTGCACGCCCTGGAAACTTCACATAGCCGACGCGCGGATATGT
>JBHIDV010000253.1:0-4546 GCA_046760285.1 Sedimentisphaerales bacterium | reverse complement strand
AGATCTGGTCTCGAAGGCATAGCAATTATCGTCCGCATCCGGACGTCTCGACAGTACCCGTCTTGGCCCCGCCACAAGTGAGCAATGAGCTAAGCCATCCCTTACGAGAGGTCGAAGGAATCATTTCAAAGTAGAGCAGGCGGACACCTTTAATTTTCTGGCATAATGCCAGTCTACAAGCTGACAACTACACGATGTCACCAAAAATGTCAAATATCACAGCCTGACCCTTTATTCCTTCTATGATAGAATAATGGCGGGCTATAAGCCCACCCTACGTTCTTCTCCATAATCAAGCATTATATATTATGAAGCGAAGGTGTCAATTGACAGAAGCCCTGTAAGCAATTACAATGTTCGTCGTGCGTTTTGCGTGATGCGTATCGCGTAAAAAAAGAACGCAATACGACATACGATATACGCAATACGAAAAATGCAAATATTATTGACAAATGATGATGGTATTTTCGCACCAGGGTTGGCTGCCATTTACAAGGAGCTGGTCAAGCTCGGTGATGTAACCGTGGTTGCGCCGATGGACAGCCGGTCCGGTGCCAGCCATAGCGTTACACTGGCCCAGCCATTGGTGTGCAATAAAGTTGAAATTGCCGGCCAATTCACCGGCTTTAGTGTACAGGGTTCGCCTGCCGATTGCGTTAAACTGGCCTGTATGCAATTGCATGACGGGCCGATAGATTTGCTCGTTGCCGGCATAAACAATGGGGCCAACATCGGAATAAATGTTTATTATTCCGGCACCGTCGCCGCTGCCATGGAGGCAGCCTTTTTGAAAATCCCCGCTGTTGCTATGAGCCTTGCTGCTGAAGAGCAAATGGATTTCGAAACTGCTGCCACCTACTGTGCGCAGATTTTAAAAAAACTTATGCCCATCAAAAGCGGCGATGTGATAAATATCAACATACCTTTATTATCAAAAGGCCCGCCCAAAGGCGTACGAGTCGTGCCTCAATCCACAAGCGGCTTCCACGAGTATTATACGCTGGTGAAAAATGAACAAAGCCAAACAGTTTTCCAGTTAGCCGGCGGCTCACACCGCACTGAAGAGATACCTGCTGATACCACATCACTGGTGGAGGGCTTCATAACTGTAACACCGCTGGTCCCGGATATGACAAATCACCAGAAGATACGCGAACTGCAACAAATAGAATGGTAAACGGTCCTTTCAAAAGCTAATTTTTTGCCAAAAGTGTTTTTTTCCAAAAAACTTATCGTCCTTGACATATGTGCTTCGGCCTAATATAATAAGTTTCGGTATGGTGGACTTTCTGTCCAAATCGTGTGCATATCTGTTATTGGAACGGGGCATAGCAATGAAAACAAGAGCTTTTACTTTAATTGAGCTATTGGTAGTAATCGCCATTATCGCTATACTGATGGCGATTCTGATGCCTTCACTACGCCTTGCCAGAGAGCAAGCCCGTAGCATCAACTGTCGAAGCAATGTAAGAAATCTAACCTTAGCGTGGCTCATGTACAAAGATGAGAATGACGGTAAATTGGTTGGCGGCGTGCCCCAGGCCGAAAATCGATCACCTTGGGTATTCCTTCCACCTAGCTGGCAGACTGCGGGTGTCGAGCAAAAGAAGGAGTACATAAAAAAAGGTCTACTGTGGCCCTTTGTTAAGAATATAGAGGCATACCGCTGCCCATCCGACCGTAGGCCAAATAGTCCCTACCATAAATACGCCTATCGCACCTATTCGATTGCCGGCGGACTGTATGGGACAAATCCAAATGGTGGTTGGGAGATTCTGCCATGCATAAAATTTTCCGATATAAAAAACCCCGCCACTAAATACGTCTTTTTGGCAGAATGCGACCCCAGGGGAGTTAATCTGGGTTCCTGGGTTATGCGTCCAAAGTCAAGACGATGGGTTGATCCATTTGGAGTCTGGCACAGCAGGAACACCAATACTCTCGGCTTTGCTGATGGCCACGCCATTATGCACAGATGGATAAGCGAGGACTTAATAGATTGGAATCTGGCGGCTCTGGAAGGAGAACAAAAGTTTCGTGAGGCGGGGTGGTTTACCAGAACACCAAATTCGGAAGATGAACTTGAAGACTTCGAGTTTGCGCTGAGGGGCTATGCATATAAGGCTCTTCTTAAATAGGGCCGAAAACCAGATTAAGCTACCGAATTTAGAAAAGCCACAGTCGTAGGCTCCATAAGCACGTTTTTACCCCAGTATTATCCTTAATTCAAAATTGTCATCATCCTTGGACAAAGCCTTGATACTTGACGTACGTGGTCAGCCTTATATAATTATTATAGAATACTGTCATCCGATAGCATATATTTCAAGGTATTTCCGGCATAATGGGACCGAACAATGAAAAGAAGAGCTCTTACCTTGATTGAGCTATTGGTAGTAATTGCCATTATCGCTGTTTTGATGGCAATCCTGATGCCTGTCTTGGGAGCGGCGAGAGACCAGGCCCGCCGTGTTCACTGTCTTAGCAACCAAAAAACTCTGCTGTTAGCTTGGCTTATGTATAAAGATGACCATGACAACAAATTAGTTGGTGGCCATACGGGAAGCCGTCCGTACGACTGGATCCAAAGTCCGGCACGTATTGGCGACCCCCTGGAGCTAAAGAAGCAAGGTATAAAAAAGGGGATGCTGTTTCGCTATATTGGTGACACTATAGATGTATATCGCTGCCCATCTGACCGAAGGAAGCTGGTTGCACCTCACTACGCTTTTCGCAGCTACTCTATTGCCGGCGGAATGAACGGCGAAGCAGAAATTTTCGGCGCCGTGCCACTGATGCTATATACCGAAATAAACAAGCCCGCCACCAAATATGTCTTTGTGGAGGAGATCGACCCCAGAGGGTGGAATCAAGGTTCGTGGGTCTTGAATCCGACTAAGCCGAAGCAATGGGTGGACCCTATAGCCATCTGGCACAACAAACAAAGCACCCTGGGCTTTGCTGACGGCCATGTCGAACTGCACCGATGGGTAAACAAGAGCACCGTTGAATGGTGCCAACAAGCTTTTTATGACCCAAACAATTTCCAGTTTCATATGACCGTTCCCGCCGGCGAAGGCCACGACCTCAAGTTTATGCAGATAGGCTATGCGTTTAAGGCCCTTAAGTACAGTAAGTAGGCTGGAAATGTTCAACATTTTTGAGAAGCCTTGGACATTGATAGGTATAGCGGTTCTCGTTTTGTTGGGGTTGCTTCAATTCCGCAGCATCTTTACGGAAAAGCGACGTTGGTGGCAATGGCTGATACCAGCCTTTCTGGTTGTAGCAGCTTTTGGATTGGATTTCTTGGTCAAAACCGATTTGGAGAAAATCAACGCCGTAATCAAGACCAGCATAAAAGCAGTCCAGCAGGAAGATTGCGATGCTATCGAAGCGATTATTGCTGACAATTACTACGACTCATATCACCATACCAAGGCACATTTGATGGCCCACTGCAGAAAGGAGCTGTCGCGTTCTGCAGTCGAGAAAAACAAAAAGGCTAATTTGCTAATAGATAAGTCGGGCCCACAAGCAACCGCCGTTCTAACCGTATGGATAAGATTTGGCAAAGATAGTTACGTCGCCCAGAATTACAAACAACTTTTCCTGGTCAAAGTAAGACTCCACCTGCAAAAACAGCGTAAGAAACAATGGCTCATCAACCGAGCTGAGCTACTCGAACTCGACAGACAACCAGTGAACTGGCGAGCCGTCAGATAACTCTGACGATAATGCGGTCTTGCATCTTACAGATTTACAGGTTTGCAAAGATTCTTTTCGCTGGCTGCGACGCGTCCACAGACTCTGCAAAGAAATTTGCCATTCTTAACCAGAGCCTTGTACTCTTTGGGATTGCTTATCTGAAAACCTAAATTGTTCAAGTAGCACAAATGTTTGCCGTGTCCCGGATGAGGCATTTCTGCTTTTGCCATAATTTCTCCTTTCGAAAGGTTAGCCTCGGCACCTGTGGCCGAGGCAGCCCCCGCCACAGGTGCGGTAGCTAATCTCATTTTTCTCCATAAGTAAAAATATATATCATATACTCTGATGTTTGTTCGCACAAAACTTCTATACTCATAAAATTTCTTCAGCTATGGTCCATGGTTTGATATACTTCTATACTAATTGTGGGACGAAGATTTAGACAAACACCAATTAATTCGGGAGAAAACACTTATGGATTACAGAAGAATCATCCCCTGCCTGGATGTAAAAGATGGCCGATTGGTTAAAGGTATCAAGTTTGTCCAGCTAAAAGATGTAGGTGACCCGGCAGAAAATGCCGCAGTTTACAGCCAAGCTGGCGCAGACGAGTTGGTCTTTCTTGATATCACCGCAACGCTCGAAAAGAGAAAAACGCTGCTCGACTCGGTAAAAAGAACCGTGGAGAGAACTACGATACCGTTGACCGTTGGCGGCGGAATCGGAAACTGTCAGGCCATTGAAGAACTGCTCGACATAGGCGTATCCAAAGTATCGATTAATACCGCTGCGGTGCGGAATCCGGACTTTGTTAAAGAAGCTGCCAAGGAATTTGGCAGCG
>JBHIDV010000252.1:0-4575 GCA_046760285.1 Sedimentisphaerales bacterium | reverse complement strand
TATGGCACAGTGGCTGCCTCATTTACGATTGCAGATTTTTCCGTAAATGGATTAACTTCCATAGAGAGAAGTGATATTGATAACCGATTTGAGGCCTTGCGAAAACTGACCAGCTTTTAGTTAGCAGATAGAATGCGAGTGTTTATAGCGATAGATATTAACGAGGAAATCAGAACAGCTTTGAGCGACTTGCAGCAACAGTTGCAGAATAAGGTGGCCCTTAAAAAAGGCGATGTCAAGTGGGTGGAGCCCAAGAATATACATCTGACGCTGAAATTTTTAGGTGAGATTAAAGATGAGCAGGTTGTTGATGTCTGTAACATAGTCAAAGACGTTACCGGCAGACACAAAAACTTCGAGCTGGACGTAGAATCGGTCGGCCATTTCGGCGGCAGAAGCGCCAGGGTTTTATGGGTCGGCGTAGGTGACCGAAGCAATAGCCTGCTACAGTTGCAAAAGGACCTGGAGCAGCAATTGGCTTCATCCGGTTGGCCGCCAGAACAGAGAGAATTTGCCGGCCATTTAACGCTATGCAGGGTGAAAAACTCATCAGCAGGCCTCAAGCTGGCAGCAATAACCGAGGATTATAAAGATTTTAGGCTCGGCACTGTAGAGGCTGATTCGGTCTCGGTCTACCAGAGCCGGTTGACACCGAGCGGACCTATTTATACTGTGTTAGGCAATTATAAATTAAAATAAATTGGAGAAAAGTAAAATGGCCAAGACAAAAAAAGTGGAAACAACTTCCGAGGTAACCAGCAGAGAAGCTGCTTTGCAGCGGGTGATTGCACAGATTGAGAAACAATACGGCCAAGGTGCTATTATGCAGATGGACGAGCACAGATACGCCAAAATAAAGGGTATCAGCACCGGCTCGTTATCGCTGGACATCGCCTTAGGCGGTGCGGGTATCCCACGCGGCAGAGTTACTGAATTATTCGGGCCGGAATCCTCCGGCAAAACCACCCTGGCACTACACGTCATTGCAAATGCCCAGCAGGCAGGCGGCGTGGCGGCATTTATCGACGCTGAACACGCTCTGGACCCAACATGGGCCAAAAGGTTGGGCGTCGATGTTAGCAGCCTGCTGATCAGCCAGCCGGACAACGGTGAACAGGCGCTGGATATCGCAGAGATGCTTATCAGGTCCAACTCTGTCGATGTAATAGTTATTGATTCGGTGGCAGCGCTTACGCCAAGAGCCGAGATTGAAGGCGAGATGGGTGACACTCAGGTGGCACTGCAGGCCAGATTAATGAGCCAGGCTATGAGAAAGCTCACCGCTATCATCAGCAAGAGCAAAACCGCTCTGGTATTTATAAATCAAATCCGTATGAAAATCGGCGTGATGTTCGGCAATCCGGAAACCACCCCTGGCGGAAGGGCACTGAAGTTTTACAGCTCTGTCCGAATCGACCTAAGGCGAGTTACAACCCTCAAGGACAGCAGCGGTGCTGTCGGCACCAGAATTAGAGCCAGGGTAGTAAAGAACAAAATCGCACCACCCTTCCGCGACAGTGAATTCGATATTATGTTCGATAGCGGAATCAGCTACGAAGGCGACCTACTTGATTTGGGTGTTAGCTGTAACGTAGTAGAAAGGAGCGGCACCTGGCTTAATTATGGTGACATCCGACTCGGCCAAGGCAGAGAAAACGCCAAAAAATTCCTGGCGGAAAACAAAGATTTGTGTGAAGAACTAAAGGATAGAATCCTGGCTGCCAAAGGTCTATCAAACCCCGCGTAAAACGCGGGGCTAAATATTTAGCCCCCAGTTTCACTGGGGGTTTGTCAATCAACAAACAACCGTCAAATGGGTAATTCAAAACACAAATGTTAAGTTCAGCGCAAATCAGAAGCGGCTTTATAGATTTTTTCAAGGACAAAGGCCACAAATTTATCCCCAGCTCGCCTATAGTGCCTTTTGGCGACGAGACCTTGCTTTTCGCCAATGCGGGAATGAATCAGTTCAAGGATATCTTCCTGGGATTGGTGTCGCCGGAACACCGCCGAGCGGTCAATAGTCAAAAGTGCCTACGGGTAAGCGGCAAACACAACGACCTCGAAGAGGTGGGCAAAGATACCTACCACCATACCTTCTTTGAAATGTTAGGCAATTGGTCGTTTGATGACTACTTCAAAGCTGAAGCCATTGAATGGGCCTGGCAGCTTCTTACAGATGTTTGGGGCATTGAGCCTGGTCGCTTGTGGGCCACCGTTTTTGCCGGCGACGCTACTGACAGCCTGCCCAGAGATGACGAGGCAGCCAAACTATGGACTAAAGTGACACCGATACCAGCGGAGAAGGTTCTAACTTTCGGCAGAAAAGACAATTTCTGGGAAATGGGTGACACTGGCCCCTGCGGCCCTTGCAGCGAAATACATATCGACCTGGGGACAGAGGCGTGTGATAAAAAGGATGTGCCGGGCCATAAGTGCGCCGTCAATAGCGGCTGCAGTCGATTCATAGAATTGTGGAATCTGGTCTTCATTCAATATAATCGCACCCCCGTGTCTTCTGCTGAAGACAGAAACGGGGGCAAGTTAATGTCCCTCGGGGCCAAATATGTTGACACTGGTGCCGGCTTAGAAAGAATAGCTGCGGTACTGCAGAAGAAAAAAAGCAATTACGATACCGATTTGTTTATGCCTATAATCGACCGCCTCAGTGACATAACCAGCCACAAATACACCTCTCAGCTCGGCAACAAAACCGACAACGCATTCAGAGTAATAGCCGACCATATTCGCGCGCTGGTCTTCACTATTACCGATGGAGCGACGCCTTCTAACGAAGGAAGAGGATATGTAATTCGTAGAATACTCCGTCGCGCATCGCGATTTGGCAGAGAGCTGGGGATGCACGAGCCGTTTATGTATAAACTCGTGCCGGTAGTTGTCGATTGTTTAGGCGACGCATTTGGCGAGATAAAAGAAAGGGCCGAATACGTCTCCACTGTTATCGAATCAGAGGAGGCCAGCTTCGGCAGGACGCTGGATAGAGGCATTGAAATCTTCACCGCTGCTGCCCAGCGAGCCGACGAAACTGCACAAAGAACCATCAGCGGCGAAGATGCCTTCCAGCTTTACGATACCTACGGCTTTCCGCTCGATTTGACACAGCTTATGGCTGAAGAACGAGGCCTTAAAGTGGACACAGCCAAATTCAACCAACTGATGCAAGAGCAGAGACAGCGGGCAAGGGCAGCACAAAAAAGTGATTCTTTGATGGCAAGTTTGGCTGACACCGAACTGCCGGAAACCCGCGATATGCACAAGTATTATACAGAAAGTTGCGACAGCAGGATAGTCGGCTGGGTTGACAACGAAGGTTTCAAAGACAAGGGTCGAATTGAAGCCGGTGCCGAAGTAGGACTTGTTCTTGACGAAACCTGTTTTTACGCTGAGGCAGGTGGCCAGGTCGGCGACGACGGCATCATCAAATCAGAGCAGGGCCAATTTGTAGTCGAGAATACTACAAAGATAGCTAACTGCGTAATTCATCAAGGAAAAGTTGCTAAAGGTTCCTTTAGAGTTGGTGACAAGATAAAGGCAATAGTCAGCAAAGGCAGAGACGCAACACGGAAAAATCATACTGCTACTCATCTTTTGCAGTGGGCACTGCAAGAAGTGCTGGGTAAGTCCATAGCACAGCAAGGAAGTTACGTGGGTCCGGACTACTTGAGATTTGATTTTACCGCACCCTGTGCGCCTACAGCCGAGCAGCTAAAAGAAGTTACCAATTTAGTACGAGAAAAAATCGCTGCGGATTTGCCGGTAACCTGCGTAGTTATGCCTAAAGACCAGGCACAAAAACTCGGCGCAATGGCACTATTCGGTGAAAAGTATGGAAACGAGGTTAGAGTAGTAGGCATCGGAGGGCAGAAGACGGAAGACAGAGGACAGAGGTCAGAAAATCTGGCATCTGACTTCCGACATCTGACTTCTGCTTTCAGCAAAGAGTTTTGCGGCGGCACACACGTCGATAGGCTGGGCTGTATCGGAGGCTTTAAGATAATCAAAGAAGAAAGTATATCGGCTGGTGTACGAAGAATTACTGCACTAACCGGCCAGGGCCTCGCTGCATATCTGGAGCAAAGAAGCGAGATTGTAGATGAGCTTTCATCGATGCTGAAGGTCCCCGCTGAAAATGTCACTGCCAGGGTCCAGCAGCTAATAAAAGACAATAAAAGGCTGGCAAAAGAACTCAAATCGGCTGGGACAGCAGGCGGCTCCGATACTATGGCTGAAGCAAAACAGCTTCTTGGAAAGTGCGAGAAAATCGGCCAGACATCTGTAATTATTGGTCGGCTCTCAACAACCTCGGTCGAGCGGGCTCGCCAAGCCATTGACATGCTCAGAAAAAAGGCCAAATCCGCAGCCATTGTTTTGGGCTTTGCGGATGGAGACAAGGTGACATTGTTAGCAGGTCTGACCGAGGATTTAATAAAGAAGGGCCTAAAGGCGTCAGAAATCGTTAAGGCGATAGGGCCGATTGTTGATGGAGGAGGCGGCGGACGCCAGCATTTGGCCCAGGCCGGCGGAAAAAAACCAGAAAAAATCAACGAAGCCCTC
>JBHIDV010000251.1:0-4615 GCA_046760285.1 Sedimentisphaerales bacterium | reverse complement strand
TCGCAGTAGCTCTGCTACGGAGAACGGACCAGTCTCCAGCTTCGAGCTTCGATACGAGTTTCGAGAACGACAAACGAGCTTCTACACTTTTACTTTAGGCACTTCTAACTTCCTTCAGTGTTGATATTTAACGGAACAAACCCGCTCTGTCCAGCTACAAAGCCAGGAATCAAAAAGTATTTTTTTGCCGGTTCGTTGCTGATTAATTCGAAAAATGGTGTTTTTTCGCCACGCTGTGATTTCATCGGCGATTTTCTTAGCGTGCTTTTGCGGCAGCTCTATCCTAACCGACTCAAGTGGGTCGGTGCCCAGCTCATAGACACAGACACTTTTATTCGCCGGAGCGTATATGAACTTGCGGTCTGTTTTTACAAAACCTGCGGGTCCTTGCTGCATCCAGCCGGAGAAGTATACCTTGCGGCTCTGGGGCACTTCTGCCAGCGCATTGATACCATCAAAGCCTGCCCTGAGCGGAGCCGAAGGGTCGACGCTACTGGTATTAAATCCTAACAGACTCAGTAAAGTCGGTGTCAGGTCAACGGAGCTAACCGGTTCTGTAACCTTAGTGCCGGGCTCTACTAAAAACGGGGCCCGCAAACAAAAGGGTATGCGCAAAACTTCGTCGAAAGCTATTCGTTCATGGCCGAGCAGACCATGTTCGCCGAATGCCTCGCCGTGGTCTCCGATAACACAAAGAATCGTTTTATCAATAAGATTTAGCTTAGCCAGTTCCACATCCAGCGCAGCCAAAAACTTATCGGTGTAAAAAACCGCCTGCTGATAGCGCTGCAGCAGCTCCTGGGCCGGCTCGGCAAACCACTGGGGAACTTCATAAGGGTCATGGGTAACCGAGCAAAGAATCGTCAACAAAAAAGGTTTGTCGTCGGCTCTTATCCATTCGCTAATCGGTTTTAGCATTGAAAACTCATCACAGGCCAGATAACCAACAAAGCTGTCAGGGTCATTCAAGTCATCTCTGGCCCAGAACTTATCGAATCCCAGATTATAGACCAGTCCAGGCCGAGCTTCGAAGTTGCCCTTGGCCGATTGAAAGAATGCGGTCTTAAAATCTAACTGGCCACTAACGATCGTAGCTATGCTGGCATAGGGTTTGCGGGCCGGAACGGTCTCAGCAATATCCTGGGACACCGAGGGAAATCGGCCCGTAAGAAGTGCAAACAGCGCCTTTGTAGTATGGGTCACTGTGGAACGAGCGTTTGCAAATTCAACGCCCTGTCCGGCTAAAGTAACAAGATAAGGCGTTAGGTTGCCTCGTCTATTACCGAGCGAAGTGTAATTATACTGGATTCCTTCGAGGATGACTATGACAATATTATGGTTTATCCGTTGCGGTCTTAACGTGATCTTTACCTGGTCAAAAGCAGGTATCTCTCGCGAAGCCTTAGCAAAATCGGCTCTGGCCAGGCGACCAGAATCAGGCCAAACAAAACTCATTATAGCCCTTAATTGACAGTTGTAATGAAGTCCAACAGAAGCTATCTCAGGCGAGCCATGTCTGATCACCGCAGTACGGGCCGAAATGGATATCACGATAATAATACAAAAAACAATGATTCTGCCGACAAAGAGTTTGCGATTGTAATTCGGCTGCATCGGTTTTGCCAAAACGGAAAATAGAAAGGCAAGAACGAATGCACTGGGTCCAAGTAAGAAAAGTGCTGCCTTGGGCATCTTTATCAAGTTGACGCCGACAATCCACAATATGTTTACGGGGTCACGGATTAACGGCAAAAGCTCTGCCGGCAGGATTTGTGTGCCCGTTCTTATCAGCCAGCCGGCATTCATCACCGACCAGGTACAGACAATAGCAGCAAAAATGGTAGCTGCTCGGATGACCCATTTGGCCGGCCAGCGAAAACAGACCATCGCCAGGATAACCTCAATTCCAAGTAGTACCGAGATATCGGCAAGTATCCAGCCAAGGTATTCGCTGACCAGGCTGTAACGCCAGGAATGAAAGAACTTCACAGCGACCGTGTAGAATAGCGCAACGAATACAATAACACTGTAAGCGCGGACAGCTAAAAGCCCATACAATCGGTGAATTAGCCCTCCGTGTCGTCTGTCGGAGGCAGAAACAGGGGTAACTTTACAACCAGATTGCCGGTGCTCAGCATCCATAACCTTAAGATACTAAAAATAACGACAAACAGCAAGTTAGTTTTCGTTAAATAGCAAGTGGGTATCTCAGGGTGTGCAATCATAACAGAAGGAGTTTCTTCATTGTACCGCCGAGCACCATAGCCATTTGCTCATCCGTGAGCCTCGGCGTCCTGTAGGGGCCCGGCAGACGCAAGGCCTCGACCTTGGCCTTCTCCACCAGCGGATGATACATAAAGCCATCAGAAGCAAAGGTGATCTTTTCGACCCCTGCCCACTGGAAGGCCTGGCCGAAACGATAGTAGGCAGCCACCCCCGAAGTGTCCAAATAGACGTTCTTCCTGCTTCTGGCCAATTCACAGTACTTTTTCATTTCGTTCCAACGGTTGTAACAGCCCAGGTGAGGCAGGATCCACGTAATGTCAGTGAACTGACGGGTTAGCTGCTCGATGGTCGAATAGTTTACCAGGTGGAGCTTGACCAGACGGATGCCCAGCTCAGAGGCGGCCTTGGCGATTGTCCAGGTCGTCTGTTTGAGGTCTTGGCCCACTCGCCGCAACTCGCCCTCGTGCAATTTTAATCCCTTCCAAGGCGGTTCGGAAACACGCTGTAGTTGCTCCTTCCAGTCTGGGTCTTCCGGCCTGATATGGCCGAATGGAATGAATCGGTCGGGGTGTTTCTCATAAGCTCGGAGTGTTCGGTCGTTCGATGTACGCGAGGGCGTCCAGGTCGTCAGGATCACGCCTTGATCGATCCCCGCGTAGTCGTACTGCTCAAGAATCTCGTCAACCAAACCTTCCCAGTAATTGCCTTTGGTAGCGCTTTCGTAGACCTCGAGGTGCATCATCCCGTCGATGACGGGTGTCTTATCTGTCTTGACTACAGACGAGCCGCGGACACGGGTGATAGACGTTGCTGCCACCATTGCTCCACCAGCAGCCAGAAACCCACGACGCGAAACTGTTTTATTTATCGCGGTCATCTTTGTCCTCCTTGCTCAAAACCGAAATGGTAACCCATAGCGAACTGATGTGCATGCTCATCATTCTGTTTCCTGATTTGTTCATCTTTCTGTTTTTTATCTTATCAGCTTCATAATCTCTTCCAGGTCGTTCGGTGCTTCTACGGGTGGGTTGCTGAATTGGCCCTGTTTTTCCTTATGGTAGTTGACCGTTAGATTTGGGTCTTTTAATGGGTGGCCGGTCAACACGCAGGCAACTCGTTCGTCGGCTGCAACGATGCCTTCAGCTCTGAGGTTTTTTAAGCCTGCTATTGTTGCCGCTGAGGCCGGCTCACAGCCCAGGCCGAATTTGCCGATAATTGCCTTTGCATCGCAAATCTCCTCGTCGGTTACCGCACGCACCACGCCATCGCATATATCAATAGACCGCAGACATTTTTTCAGATTGACCGGACGAGCAATCTCTATCGCCGAAGCGCAGGTATGCGGCGAAAAGTGGCGGGCCGTCAAATCAGCGTAATAGCTGTCGATAATTGCCGCCTCTACCTTGCCATCATTCCAGGTAAGTTTTTTGTTATTGACCAGCTCGGTTAGCGTGTCGGCGCCGGTGGAGTTTATAATAGCCATTCGCGGTATTTGCTCAATCAGTCCGAGCTGTTTTAACTCATAAAAGGCCTTACCGAAGGCGCTGGAATTACCCAGGTTTCCGCCGGGCACGATTATCCAGTCCGGCACTTCCCAGCTTAAGCCTTCGATGATTCGATACATTATGGTCTTTTGACCTTCGAGTCGGAACGGATTTAGCGAATTAAGAAGATACAGTCCGAGTTTAGTACATACATCCTGAACCTGCCGCATACAGTCGTCAAAATCACCACGTATTTGAATCGTTTGTGCACCGTAGTCCATTCCCTGGCTGAGCTTGCCAAAGGCGATTCGGCCAGAGCCGATAAAGACGGTACATTTTAAGCTGCAGTGGTGTGCATACAGCGCGACCGAGGCAGAGGTATTGCCGGTGGAGGCACAAGCGCAGGATTTTGCGCCGACCATCATCGCATGGCTGAACGCTGCAGCCATACCGTTATCTTTGAATGAGCCGGATGGGTTTAGCCCTTCATATTGCAAATATAAACGCCCCGGCTGCATATCAACATATTTAGCTACAGCATCATTTTGTTGCAGGATGGTCTGGCCTTCGCCTATAGTTACTTTATATTTGTCAGCGCAGAAGTTCAGCAGCTCTCTGAAACGCCATACGCCGGAAAAATCCAGCCGATTGTCTCTATTGGCCCAGCGTTTGGCAAATTCGTTTAGCTTGCTGGGCACTTCGAGCTTGTCCCAGTTGTATTGTGCATCCAGCAGCTCACCGCAGGCCGGACACTTAAATAGCGCCTGTCCACAATCGAACTCCGCCCCGCAGTCCGGATTAATACACTTCTGAAAAGCTGCATCAGTTATACTCATATTGAAAAACTCCTTATTAACTTTAGAGGCATTATAAACAATGAGCGGCTTTTTTGTATAGAAATTGGC
>JBHIDV010000250.1:0-4637 GCA_046760285.1 Sedimentisphaerales bacterium | reverse complement strand
GCTGAGAGACTTAAACGGAATTGGATTGGTATTGACATTACACATCTTGCAGTCGCGTTGATGAAACACAGATTGAAGGACGCATTTGGGAAAAAAGTAAAGTATAAGGTGATTGGAGAACCTGTCTCTTTGCCGGATGCGAAGACATTGGCACAGGAAAACCGTTATCAATTCCAGTGGTGGGCGTTGGGATTGGTAGGAGCACGTCCTGTTGAGCTGAAAAAGGGAGCTGACAAAGGGATTGACGGACAGCTTTATTTCCACGATGAAGCAGATAATGCGAGGGGAAAGACCAAGCAGATTGTTATATCTGTAAAGTCAGGCAAGGTAAGTGTGAAGGATGTGCGCGACCTGCATGGAGTGGTGGAGCGGGAAAAGGCACGGATTGGTGTGTTAATTTCTATGGCGAAACCGACCAAGGCGATGCGAACAGAAGCAGCGAGTGCTGGATTCTATAAGTCGCCCTGGGGAACGAGCCACCCTACGTTGCAAATACTTACGATAAAAGATTTGTTAAATGGCAAACAAATAGATTATCCACATTCTGAGGGAGTGAATGTAACGTTCAACAAGGCACCAAAAGTCAAATCAGCAACAACAGTAAACCAGCCTCACCTTTTCCAGAAGCAGGACAAACAATGCAATTCAGGAACTATCAGGAACAAGTGATTGAAGAGTAATTTGTTTGGAGTTTCATAATGATTAAAGTTTTGATTACAGACAAACTTGCACAGCAAGGTATTGATTTGCTCAATTCGACAGACGGTGTTGAAGCTGTTGTTAAAACCGGCATTAGCGAAGATGAACTGGCTGAGATTATCGGTGAATATGAGGGCTTAATCATCCGAAGCGGCACTAAAGTCACTGCTAAAGTCCTGGCGAACCCCGGCAAACTAAAAGCTATTGCCCGAGCCGGTGTCGGCGTAGATAACATTGACATCCCGGAAGCCACCAGAAAAGGAATCCTGGTAATGAATACGCCCGGCGGAAACACCCTCAGTGCCGCTGAACATACGATGGCTTTAATACTGGCGATGAGCCGAAACGTTGTGCCCGCCTGCAACAGCTTAAAGTCCGGTGCCTGGGACAGAAAAAAATATATGGGCAATCAGTTGAATAACAAAGTCCTCGGCTTGATAGGTCTGGGCAGAATCGGTATGGCGGTGGCAAAAATGGCAAAAGGGTTCAATATGAAAATCTTAGGCTATGACCCGATTGCGGCACCGGCTGAGGCGGAAAAACTCGGGGTTGAAGTAACCGATAGCCTCGAAAGAATTTTCAAAGAAGCCGATTACATCAGCGTTCATGTGCCAAAAAATAAAGAGACAGTCAACATGATTAACACCGAACAGATTGAAATGATGAAACCCACTGTTCGGCTGATCAACTGCGCCCGCGGAGGAATTATCAATGAGGACGCATTGTATGATGCACTTGCCGAAAAACGCATTGCAGGTGCCGCTCTGGATGTCTATCCTGAAGAGCCGCCTGGAGATACCCGTTTTACCAAATTTGAAAATTGCCTGGTCACGCCTCATTTAGGTGCCAGCACCGAAGAAGCTCAGATTGAGGTGGCGGTCGAAGCCGCTAAAATCCTGATCGATGCAGTCAAGGCTGGCCCGGTTAGAAACGCAGTTAACGCTCCATCTGTCACCGGGGTCATGCCGCCGGTTCTAACACAGTATGCTGAACTTGCTCGGCGAATCGGCACACTTCTCAGCACCATTACGCCGGGCCATATTAAGAAAGTTGAGGTCCAATATCGCGGTTCCATTGCCGAAATGACTGTCGAGCCGGTTACACTTCATTTTGCCATTGGCCTGCTCCAGCGGCATTTTGATATGCCGCTGAATATAGTCAATGTCCCTGTCCTGGCTAAAGAACGCGGTATAAGCATTGACGAGACCAAGAACACCGAGGCCAAGGACGTTGCCGCCAGCTTCAGTGCCAAAGTTGTTACCGATAAGGTCGCCCGAACTGTAACCGGCTCGGTTTTTGGTGAGACTCTGCTGCGTATTATTGAAATTGACGGCTTTAATGTAGAGATGACCCCGCAGGGAGCGGTTTTAATCATCTTTAACGAGGATAAGCCCGGCGTCATAGGGGCCGTCGGAACAGTCTGCGGCAAACATAATATCAATATCTGCACCATGGGCGTAGGACAAAAGCCGGCAGAGCAAAAGGCTACTCTGGCTGTTAGTCTCGATAAGGAACCCGACGGAAAAGTCATCGAAGAGATCAGCAGACTCGATTTCGTAAACGAAATTTATGTTTGCAAGCTGGACTAATTCTCGTATTGCGTGGTGCGTATTGCGTATCGCGTTATGCTAAGATTTCTGTCTTCTGTCTCTGTTTTTTTGACATGGCTGAGAAATTGATAATCAGCGTCAGTGGCCTTAGAGGTATTGTGGGCGATAATCTCACCCCTTCAATTGCTGCGGAGTACGGCTGTGCCTTCGGCACATTTCTGAAAGAAAAGCACAGCGGCGAAAAGAAAAAATTGTCTGTCTGCATTGGCCGGGATTCTCGAACCAGCGGCCAAATGCTAATGTCAGCCGTGGCCGCAGGATTGTGCGCCGTGGGAATTGACGTGATTGATTTAGCGCTGGTAACCACAGCCGGTGTAGCCGTCATGGTAAAAGAACTTGGATGTAGTGGTGGAGTTGTCATCACCGCTTCTCACAATCCCATCCCATACAACGGCATAAAACTTTTACTCGACAGCGGTATTGCTGCTCCACTTGACCAGACACAGCAGATTAAGCAGTATTTCTTCGATAAACACTTTGCTTTTGTAGATTCGCCCAATTGCGGCAAAGTAAGCGCCAGCGAGCTTACAGATACCAATCACATCAACAGGGTTTTATCAATAGTAGATAAAGAAGCAATCTCAGCAAAAAAATTCAAGGTCGCTCTGGATAGTGTCAATGGGGTAGGCGCCCGGGTGACTAAAAAGCTGCTTGTTGAACTGGGCTGTGAAGTTTTGGCGATAAACGATGAACCCACCGGACTATTTGCTCATGTCCCTGAGCCAACACGCGAAAATGTCAGCGAACTTTGTGAAATAGTGAGGGCCAATTATGCCGATATCGGCTTTGCCCAGGACCCCGACGCGGATAGATTGGCAATCGTTGACGAAGCCGGAACATACGTCGGCGAAGAATATACTCTGGCTCTGGCAGCGAAATATATCTACAGCAGGCAAACTGGCAAAGCAGCAACCAATCTTTCAACGTCGAGAATGATTAATGATATATGCGAGGCGGCTGGCGGCCGGGTTATCCGCACCGCTGTCGGCGAAGCCAACGTTGCCAAAGCTATGCTCGAAAATGATTGTATTATTGGAGGTGAAGGCAACGGCGGTGTAATCGATTTGCGAGTAAGCCCGGTCCGTGACAGCCTCGTGGGTATTGCCCTTATCCTGCAATTGATGGCAGAGACAGGAAAAACGATAAGCCAGATAGTTAGTGAAATCAATAGTTTCTACATGAGCAAAGACAAATTCGCTGCAGAGCCAAGTCAGGCGCAACAAATCCTGGAGTTGGCAAAAGAGAGTTTCACTGGTGCGAGGCTTGATACCACAGACGGCTGTCGATTCGATTTCGACGATGGCTGGCTGCACCTGCGAACCAGCAATACCGAACCTGTGATAAGAATGATAGTCGAGGCAAAAGACCAACGTGCCGCTCAAAAATATATCGATGCAGTTGCAACAATACGCGCTAAAGTACTGGGCCACTAATGGACAATGACAAAAAAATAATTGCCAGGGTTCCCATGGAGCGAGGTCCCAGCAGACAAATAAGATCTGTCACCAATCTTGCCATGGTAATAAATATTACTCTTTTTGTGGTGAAGGTCCTGGTGGGCTTTGTTAGCGGTTCGATAGCCCTGATTGCTGACGGCGTTCACTCCATTTCCGATACCTCTACTGATTTTGTCGTTCTTCTGGGCCATCATTTTGGCTCAAAAGAACCCGACCGTCAGCATCCTTATGGTCATGGCCGATTCGAGACTTTTTCCGCCGGTCTTATTGCCATATTTCTGGTCTGTGTTGGCTCGGTAATGGTTTACTACGCTGCTGTAGATATAACCAAAGCCAGTGTCTCAAATCCCGGTCCAATTGTACTTGTCGTTGCTGTAATTGCTGTTGCTGTTAAAGAATTGCTTTTCAGACTGACCAGAAGAACTGCTGTTCGAACACATAGTGCTGCTGTTTATGCCAATGCCTGGCATCAGCGTAGCGATGCGCTAAGTTCGGTAGCGGTCATAATAGGTTTTATATCGCTGAAGCTTGGTTTTGACTATGGTGATCAGATTGCCGCCATTGCGGTTGGTCTGATGGTAATTCTTATTGGCGTTCGCCTTACAGGTGATTGCTTGGGTGAGCTGACGGAAAGTGCCATTGATCAGAGTACAATTGAACGTATAAAAAATATAATTAACGCCAACTCTGCGATTCGCCAGTGGCACAGACTACGAACTCGCACGGTTGGCAGGGAAGTTTTTCTGGATGTGCATATTCTGGTGGACCCGAATTTGAATGTAGCTGCAGCCCATGAGATTGCTCAGAGTCTTGAAGATACATTAGATGAACAGATAACCCGCCCGGTTAATATCACCGTTCACATCGAACC
>JBHIDV010000249.1:0-4644 GCA_046760285.1 Sedimentisphaerales bacterium | reverse complement strand
TTATTCAGCCGGAGCCTTGCACTCACATAGGTTCAAATAAAAATATAAAATCTTTCAATAAATAATGGTGGTAACAGGAGTATAATCATGGCTACTAACGAAATACTCAAGATGATGCTGACAAGCACTATAGGGGTGCTAATCTTTTTCTTTGCCAGTTGTCACGGGGCTCAAGAACGGCAAGCTGACTTATTTCCATCTTATAAACTCAAAGCTGGAGACATGCTTACCTATGAAAGCTCTTCCGAGTTCAAGTATGGCAAAGGCTCTCTGCTGAGCGGTAGCGAATCTCAAATCTGGGTGCTGCGACGAAATGAAAACGACAGCTGGCATCTGCTGGCCAGAAATGAGACCAGCTATGGCAGCGGGACCTCAGCCCGCAAGAGTGTTAGCTTAGCTATCTTCGATCTTTTCCCCAACGGAAGAATCGATTCCGGCCCATACCCCAGTGTGCGCAATGCCGCACGAAGCTGCTTCATTACATTGCCGTCTGATTCTTCAATGTTTAAGACAACCTGGCAAGCGTATGACAAAGAACAAAACGAAAAGCATATCTATTCGTACAGCACACAAAGCAAGCCACATAAAGGGCGGTGGGTCTTCCAGAAAGTGACAACCAGCCGGATGAATGATATCTACGGGATGAGCGAGACATCGACAGTGTATTTCAACACCAAGAAGAGTTTGGTTGAAAAAATCGAGTCGAGCTACTTGCAAACTTACGGCCTTAAAGGCAAAGGCACGGGAATCGCTAAACTGAAAAGCGTTAAGACGATGGAGCCAGATTTTATCAATCTATTATCCGCAGACGCGGAAACGTATTTTAAATCTTCGAAAGACTATACAGAGCTGCTGTCAAGTTTAGCTGAACATCCAGATTCGCTGGAGACTAAACTCACGGAAGCGAAAAACATCCTACTGTCGGCTAAGTATAAGCTCAGCCATCCAGTAATCATGGAACAACTAAACAGCGACCTGGCCGAACACGACAAGAGAATCAATTACCTAACCGAAAGAGCCAAGCAACAGGCTGCGATACTTAATCAACCCTCACCGGCTTGGAAAACGGTGGATTTCAAAGGCCAGACCTATTCCATTGAGGCCTTGCGAGGAAAAGTAGTGCTCTTGGACTTTTGGTATCGAGGCTGCGGCTGGTGTATTCGTGCCATGCCTCAAATCAAGAAGGTGGCAGATTACTTCGCGAATCAGCCTGTGGTGGTACTGGGTATGAATATAGACCGCGATCCTGCGAATGCCGAATTCGTGATAGAAAAAATGGGTCTGAATTACCCAAATCTAAAAGCAAAGGGCATCCCTGAGAAATATGGCGTACGAGGTTATCCGACGCTAATAGTCATCGACCAGTCTGGCATCGTCAAGAGCTTCCACGTGGGATACTCACCACATCTGCGAAATGACCTGATCAGGAGTGTGGAGAAGTTGCTAAGCCCGAAACCCAACAAAAGTATCGATGCCAACAACCAATAGGCTCGCAATGATGCTGTCACAACGGATTGCCCTGTGTTCGGAATGACTTTCCAATTGGCTGTTCGGCAGCGTTCGCTTCGTTCCTTGCGATGATATTACTCATAGTTGACATATCAGAAGAACGTGGTTAATGTATGCTAAAACAGAGGACAGAAGACAGAGGACGGAAGACAGAAATAAAAAACTGAAAGGAGACAATTACAATGAGAAGAAGGGAGTTTTTGGCGACGAGTGTGGCAGGAATTGCAGGAGCAGGCAGCCTTGCCGTCGCAAAAGAAAAAACAGAACGAGAATACTTTGAGCTAAGATGCTACCATACACGGGCTCGGCCCAAAAATAGATTGGTCGGCGATTTTCTAAAAGACGTCGCAATAGCAGCGATGAACCGAATTGGAATCAAGCCGGTCGGGGTCTTTAACGTCAAATACGGGCCGAATAAGCCGTCGCTCTATGTACTTGCCGTGCATAAGTCCTTAGCGTCGGTGGTAAATGCGTCGGCGCGATTGCTTCAAGACGACGAGTATCGAAAGTCCGACTTTGTCAATGCAGCTATGTCTGACCCTATGTATGTGCGGTATGAAAGTTCGTTGATGGTGGCTTTCAAAGATATGCCCAAATTAGCCGTGCCGGAAAGGAAGGCCCGGATATTCGAGCTTCGCACGTATGAGAGCCATAGTATCAAGGCAGCGAAAAAGAAAATCGAGATGTTTAATGAAGGCGGCGAGATTGCCATTTTCAAAAAGACGGGTTTGCAGCCGGTATTCTTCGGTGAGACCATAATCGGGCCGAAGCTGCCGAACCTGACGTATATGCTGGCCTTTGACAATATGGAGCACCGTGATAAGAGCTGGGCGGTGTTCGGCAGGGACCCGGATTGGCGAAAACTGCGGGCCAATCCCGCTTATAAAGATACCGTCTCGAATGTCACAGACCTAATTTTGCAGCCGACGTCTTATTCGCAAATATAGAAAACCGGAAGTGGAAGTGGTTTTAGACTGTATTGTGTGCTTTTGGCCTTAGCGGTTCTCTTCCTCAAGTAATTTTCTGAGGTATGCGTTTTCTCGACGGGTCGCCTCCAGGTCAAAAACTTGATATTTGATGCATACCCGCAGGTAGTCCAGCAGTTCTTGCAGACGATTGATGCTCTTTTCCAACTGCCTACGATTGGCTTGTGCTTGTTCAGCCAGCTTAGCCAACTTGCTGGCGTGTGGGTCTGCAGCTTCTCCAAATTCTCTGACCAGTTCGTTGAGTTTATCTTCCAATCTTGTCTCGTCCATTATACCCTCCTGCCGCCATAGCTTCTGTTTACATCGCCAGATTACACCGTCTCCTTGGCAGCTTTACAGCAAAAATCGTACCCAAATGGCAAAAATCCTATTTTTTACCGGCCATTATCACTTACCTTTTGAAAATTACGAATTAAACGAATCTTATGAATTACCCTTAAGCATTGTTTTAATTTTCGTAAAAACAACCATTATATGGGTTAAAACCGCTTGTTGCAAAAAACCGACATCTAACATTTAGTCACATTGCTCATAGTTTTGGTAACGGTTTTATCAAGAATTGTTTAGGTTTGATGTTGATTATTGTAAACATCGCCGTTGATTCATAGCACCAACCTATCCCTGATAGGCAGGATTCATCACTCGGCCGATGAATAATATGCTGCCGGAATGATTGTCACGAATCAAAAATAGAAATGGATGGTCGGCCCGAAAGACCGGTACCCGGCTCGGCCCAACCGATGTCAGCCGCACTGTCACCGCCGTTGCCGCTGCTGCCTCGGTGCCCTGCTCATCGACGTCAACGTAAGCCTTATGGATAACCGCTGAGATAAAAAGATCTGTTCTGCCGTTCATTCCGGAAAAATCCGCTGTCTCTGGAGAAAAAGCGTGCGTCATTCCCATCGACTTTAGCACTGAAGCCAGACTGGATTGGCTGGTCATCTTGAACCTGGGAATAGAAACGATAACTTCACGCCTCCTAAGTTTCTCAAGCCACAGCGAAAGGTTCTCTAACGTAAGTGTTTGCTCAAATTCGCTCAGGCCATCGATTTCCTTTGGCAGCAGAATAATCATCGACAGCTCCTCATCCACGTAGGGCAGTTCCAGGGTCTGAAAATCTTCGGTTTCCATATAGCCAAACTCTGCGGTCTGGTTCATCATCGGGACTTCGATTTTGTCACCGTTTAGCAAAGTAAATGGGGCCGGCCTTGTTCGGTCCTCTTTGAACTGGCTCTGCCAGTGGCCCTTAAAGTAAATAGCATTAGTCAAGACCAGTCGGGTCATCTCATCCAGCACGCCTCGGCTGATAAGGTTTCTGATTTTGTTTTTAGTCTTTTTTTCTACCCAGGAATTGATAGTCTGGCGCGCTGCCTCAGTAGCAGTTACAAAGTCGACCTCGTTAAGTTGTCCGTCATAGTTGGCTTTGACAAGCTGAAGATACTCCTGAAGAAATCCGTAACCTTTTTGGCCCCACAAAGCGTTGGCTACGGTAAGTTCGTAGCCGCCTTTTTCACCTCTGGCGTTTAAATCTTTTACAATCTTGCCGAAGGCTGAAGCAAATCGTGGGCTGTCCGGCACTATCGGAGATGTCAACTGTTCGCCTGGACTGACAATAATAGGAAAGTGCAGCACCGCAGCCATCTGGATATATGTCTGGCCTCGCGCCCCGGCATAGACAAGCGCCAGAGCGGTCGAGATACTATACGGCGAGAAAAATAGATTCCCTTCTTTACTTCGCATTTTGGCGAAAAGTGCCATAGCAAATTTGTTGTTACCTTCTACAATAGCTTCTGCCTCTATCTTTTCTCTCGTAGTTTGTTTGTCCTTGCCAAAGCAACCAGCCGCAACCGCTATCACAACTACCAAGATAAATCCGCACTTAATCGCTTTCATTTTCGTAGCCCTTCCATTATCTAGCAGCATCGCACACTATCATTACCCTCACATCCTATATGCTTATTATAGCTGATTAGTTGACAGCCTGTGGTGAAAAAAAAATTTGGATTGAAATTTTCTTACCGACAAGAGACTCAGCCTCACTTTTCAAAGTACTGCTATGACGGCGGCCACGTGCTCGCCGAATACGACGGCAACGGCAACCTCCTGCGCAAATATATCTATGGCCCGCGCGTTGATGAGCCGGTCTGTA
>JBHIDV010000248.1:0-4650 GCA_046760285.1 Sedimentisphaerales bacterium | reverse complement strand
CCTCACCTGGGTGTACTGTAAAGTCAGGTGGGCCATTGACCTCATCGACCCGCCAGTAGTAGGTCTTGCCGAAATCAAGGCGTTGGGCCGGAGTATAGCTGGTGGCAGACTGGGTGATGCCGCCGATGCCTTCGTTGACGTCGCTAAAGTTCTCACTAAAATAGACGGTATGGCCATTGACCGGCGGTGCATACTCTCCTGGCGCCCAGCTAAGGATTACGTCTCGCGGCACATCTGTGGACTCATCCGCAGGACTAGGATTAGAGGCAGGTCCCTCCTCCTTACCTATCATAACCTGCTTAATTTCTGCCGGCGTTAGTGCCCGGCTATAGATACGAGCCTCGTCAATATCCCCCTGCCAGGGGGTTCCTGGGCTGGGACGCCTGCCGATGTTGATAGGTAAGCCATTTTCAATCCACTGAGTGGTCATGGTTGTCGGCTCGCTCTTGACCAGCTCTCCGTTGATATAGAGTTCCACGGCTTCGCCGGGGCGAAAAACGCCTGCTATATGGAACCACTCGTCAGGGCCAAAGGACAGAGATTCGGAGTCTGCTCTCACTCTGTCAGTCGGATTTATACCTACGTCAAAGCGGGCGAATCCCCCGGCGCTCTCGAGCTGAATGGACCATGACCTTCCACTGCTGGGGCCCTGCTTGGCGATGATCCTACCATTCTGATTCAGGGTGTCCGCGCGTACCCATGCCGCGACAGTCATTGCCCCTTTAATCAGCAGTATGGGCGGCTGTCCGAGGTCAATATAAGAATTGACATTGCCTGGGAAGTTCATAGCAGAATCGGGGTTGCCGAGGTGGTCTGTTGTGGGAGTCACATTTCCGTAGATCACCCCATCGTTGCCGTTGCCGCTGGCGTCGATGGCATCGCCGTCCAACGGCCAATATCCTGCTAAGCCCGATCCAATATCCGCATCGGCCACGCACGCCAGGGCCAACACCAAGGTAAAACAAATTAGATAAGTCAATTTTCTACACATGATAATCCTCCCTTCTCAAACATTTCGTAATTGATAACTGGTAGTTGGTGAATTATTTAACCAATAATCGTTTAAGCAATTCACAGTATGCTTTGGCCGCGCACCAAGACAGAAGACAGAATGTAGAACAATCTTCAATAATTGTGACTTCTGGCTTCTGAAATCTGGTAAACTTTTTAGGACTTGATTCTACCTCCTTCCCTCGAGAATCTAAATTTAATATAAATATCTTGATTCTACGGCGCAAAGTTTGCTCTATAGCCGTGCATCTTGCATCATATAACTGCTGTTTTACGAAAGAACCCATAGAAATTCGACGGTTTAGAGAACCCAAACCTCTATATCTATATTTATACCAAATTATCTGCTCTATCTCAACAGAATCTCTGAATTCTTTAGGATTTCATGAATACGCCTGGATTCCCGCAAACCCGTCCTGAGCAGGGTCGAAGGAGCGGGGTTCCTTCACGAGATACGAGTATTCGGTGTCGGGCCAGCCTTCAGTGTATCACAACAACCAAACGTCGAAACGCAAGTGGAGAACCGCCTCCGGCAGGTCCAATTTGAATCATGACTGTATAGAGATTTGGCGGACTATTTGCAGCGGATTTTCTAAACTAATACCAGATGCGCAAGCTTATCGCATAATCCAGCGTTTGTCCTTATAGGCTATGCCGACATCAGACCTTAACGCTGGGTCACCCCTTAGGCTGTAACTTAATTCCAGGGTCTTCCTCAGGTAGACTTTGACTGCCTCGCCCATCTTATCTTTTGCTATCGGGTGGTCGATAGCTACGGTCTCATTACTAAGACCCGTTATAAATATTTTTATATTCTTGGCTTGCAGGTCAAAATCAGGCCAGATAATAGCGATATCTTTGGCGTTATCTTCGCCCTGCAGTATCCTATTGCCGGCCTTTTCCAAAGGTTCGAGAAATGGATATTTGTCTCGGTGACGCCTTTTTATTTGCTCAAAGACCACCGGCGGGACATTCCTACCAGCTGGAATGATTTGAAAGGTATCGGTCATCAACTCACACTTAGGATAGAACTCGACATCGTCGTTGGTTTTATTGGTGAGCGTTATTAGAGTATACCAAAATCGTCTGAGATTGCCTTGTGGGCCTGACTGCAACACCATCTGCTGGGGATGCTCGAATGTAACATCAAGCGTCCATAGCCCTGGCCCCTGCACGATGGCTGGCTCAGGAGCAGCTAAACATATATAGGCCATTATCATCCAGACCGTGAAAGTCCTATAAACCAGGTTTTTCATCATACGCCCTCATTAGAAAATAATATACCCTATTTATTTTCGCTAAAAACTAAACAAGTAAGTATAGTAATTTTACACTAAAGCTGTCCAAAAGCCAAGAACATTTTGCCTCTTATTTCAGATTGAATAAAAAAGTAGCTCTTTTGCTTTTGGTTTTTTTCAAGGATTTTTAGCGTTGCTTAACAAAGGAAATTCAGTTATGTTAATCTGGCTGGTAATGTGATTACTAATTACAACAAGAGGACCTGATGTCGGACGGACAAAAACAATTAGTACAAAAGATTAAGCCTCTACTTGAATCCAAAGATGCCTCTGCCCTGAGTAAGCTACTCAGTGACCAGCGAAGCAGTAATATCGCTGAAGTAGTGGAGCTTCTGGATAACGAACAAAGGCGTACTATCTTTGATGTTTTGGATAAGCCAACTTCGGCTGAAGTTTTGGAAAAGGTTGACGAAGCCACTCGAGCAGAGCTGTTCGGCCTACTTAAAGACAACGAAGTAAAGACTCTTGTTTCTGAACTTGGCCACGACGATGCTGCTGACTTGCTGGCGGAACTGCCGGACAAGGTAAGCGAAAAAGTGCTCCATAGCTTAGCACCAGCCGAATCAGCCGAGATTAGAAAGCTGATGAGCTATTCGGAAGACTCGGCTGGCGGCATTATGGACCCAGTGGTGATAAGTGTTCCCGAGGATGCCACGGTCGAGGAAGCCATCAATAAAATCCGAGCCGCTGAAATTGATGAAGATTTCTATTCTGTCTATGTTGTAAATAAGGCTGGCCAATTTCTGGGAGACGTTCGTATCCGGCTTCTATTGACCCGGCCCGAAGGCACAAAGATAAAGGATTTAATAGACCCTGATACGATTTATGTCACCGCCGATGCCGACCAGGAAGAAGTTCGAAACATATTCAGCAAAAACGACCTGATTGTGGTGCCGGTTCTCGACAAGGACCACAAGCTCATTGGCCGAATCACCGCCGACCGCATCGTTGAGGTCGCCCAGGAGGAAGCTGTAGAAGACCTCTACGCTATGGCCGGTACAGACCCCGCAGAGCTCCAAAAGGAATCGGTCCTTTGGGCAGCGGGTGTCCGAATGACCTGGCTGCTGCCCTGCCTAATCGGAACAGGCATAACCGTTTTAGTCCTGATGTTCTTTCACTGGAAATTCGATATAAAAAATATGTCTTTGATTTATACCACTGCTTTTGCATTTGTTCCCATGATTGCCGCTATCAGTGGCAATGCAGGTCTTCAAACTTCTGCAATCGTGGTTTCCGGATTGGCAACCGGCCATTTGGCAGCACTTAAACTGAGCCAGGTTTTCACGCGTGAAGTGCGCATTGCTTTTCTGGTAGCATTAAGCTGTGGGTTATTAGGAGGCACCGTATGCGCAATATTACTTAGCTCCAAAGTCAGTGCGGATAATATAGAGCCTGTACGGCTGGTCTTCGCATTTGGGACAGCTATGTTTTCGGCAATAATGGTGGCCACAACGTTAGGATTATTTTTGCCATTTTTGTTCCGGCGAATCGGCATAGACCCAGCGATAAGTTCCGGCCCACTGGTTACAACTGCAAACGTAGCTATCTATATGACGCTGACCCTGCTGTTAACAGTGTAAGGTAAAAAGAGAAAAACACCAGCAAATGAAAACACAAGCACGCCAGTGGTTAACCCCTCACCGCAGGCGCGCTTGTGAAAGGTCATGTTTGCATCTTAGAGGAAAAAATTTACGGCAAAGCTGCAATTTCCGTGTCCGACAATACTCTATTATATATTCTTACATCGTCAATTAAACCGTCAAAGTACTGGTTAACAGTCGGATAATAAAGCCGACCAATAGTTACATAAACAGTATCAGCGTCCATATCTGCATTTACTGTAGCTGTGCCTTCTAAACTGCCATCCACATAGATTCTTAGATTGTTCGGCCCCCCGTTTCTGTCCCATACGCCGACAACATGATACCACTGATTGTCTGACACAGTAGGACCCGTTGCCGCATAATAACTGCCAGCCCTGACGAAAAACTTTGCTACACTGTTATCGATTCTCAATCCCCAACAAAAATCAAGGTTTCTCTTATCGCCGCAGACAATCATGTTCATAGGCTTTGCAAAACTGCTACCATTAATCCAGGCGGAAACGGTAAGGGTTTGCTTTTGCTGAAGAATAGCGCTGCTGCCGCAGTCAATGTAGTCGCTTGTGCCATCAAAAGTTAAGGCGCCGTCAATTATGCCGATAGTACTTAAAGCGGAGGTATTTCGCTGGGCGGTGCCATGATTTCCTCTGCCACTGCTGTCCAGGACAGTAGTATCAGCAGCATTATCATCCATCTTCCAGTGGCCGACCAAAGAGGGAACTCCGCCTGGACCCGGGCCA
>JBHIDV010000247.1:0-4656 GCA_046760285.1 Sedimentisphaerales bacterium | reverse complement strand
CTATAGACTCCTGCTTTCGCAGGACTGACATAACGAAAACAGCTTTCCGCAACAGGTACTAAATAGTGTGTGCCGGGTGGGGGAACTTGAAGTTGGCTATCCTCTAATGCAATCGCGGCTAATCTAAAAATAGACCATCATGAATATCACGGGAGTAAATTAAATTACTTGCCCAAATAGTGCCGATGAATTAAAATATATAAAAAGCAAAAAGGCCAAATGTAACTCGAGTAATAGGAAGATAGTAATGGCTAAGCAATCAAATAATAGAAAATCTAAGGCGATTTGTAGCTTTTGCGGCCGATCAGCAAGTCAAGCTGATACGCTCATAGAGGGCCCCAACAGGGTTTTTATCTGTCCGGAATGTGTTGAGTTATGCCACAACATCATCCGGCAGAATCGAAGACATGCCGGCAAAATAAGCGTCAATATCAAAGAAATACCCAAGCCTAAAGAGATAAAAGAGTATCTGGACCAGTATGTAATTGGCCAAGATCATGCTAAAAAATATCTCTCTGTGGCGGTGTATAATCATTATAAACGGCTTCTGCACAGCGATGCTTCCGATGGTGACGTGGAGATAGACAAATCCAATGTTCTGCTGATCGGGCCGACCGGTTGCGGCAAGACGCTGCTGGCCCGCACACTTGCTCAGAAATTGGAAGTGCCGTTTGCTATATGCGATGCGACCACCGTTACCGAGGCAGGATATGTCGGCGAAGACGTGGAAAATTTCCTACTAAGGCTGCTGCAATCCGCTGACTTTGATGTAGAAGCTGCCCAGCGAGGCATCGTGTATATCGATGAGATCGATAAGATCGGCAAAACAATCGAAAATGTCTCCATTACCCGTGACGTCTCTGGCGAAGGCGTTCAGCAGGCACTTTTAAAGATGCTGGAAGGAGCTATTGCCAATGTTCCGCCGCAGGGTGGAAGAAAGCATCCGGAACAATCCTACATACAAATTGACACCACGCAAATACTTTTTATATGTGGCGGAACCTTTGTGGGCCTGGAAAATATCGTTAAGAAGCGACTCGGCAGAAAGATGATCGGCTTCGATTCAGAACTATCCGGCCGAACTGATGAAAAAACCGAATATACCAATATCATACAGCAGGTCATACCAGAAGATATTATCGAATATGGAATGATTCCCGAAATGGTGGGCAGACTACCCGTAATCACTACCCTCTCAGCCCTCGATGAAGATGCACTTATAGATATATTAACTAAGCCTAAAAATGCCCTTGTTAAACAGTATCAAAAGTTCTTCGAGATGGAAGATGCCGAGCTTATGTTTACAGACGGCGCTTTACATGCACTGGCACAGAAAGCACTGGAGCGTGACACTGGTGCCAGGGCCCTGCGGGCGATTACTGAGGAGTTGATGGTTGACCTGATGTACCAACTGCCGGAAGAGCAAAGTGGCGCGAGATATGTAATTACCCGCGATATAGTAGAAGGCAAAGCGGAACTATTCACCGCAAAACAGACAGCGAAGAAAGAATCAGCATAATCATGTGCATGGGTTTCGCATACTGATCAGTTACCTGGTTCATACATGAATATCGAGGTTAGACATGCCAGTTAGTTCTAAGGTAGTTGAATCACTTACGCAAAGCATTGTCGAGGCTGTACATCCGCTAAAGATAATCCTTTTTGGTTCACATGCTCAAGGCAAAGCGAATCCAGACAGCGACATTGATGTCTTAGTAGTAATGCCCGAAGGTGCTCATTGCCGGCGGACTGCACAACTTTTATATCGGCAAATTAAAGGATTAGGGGTTCCTTTCGATATTTTGGTGGCAACACCACGTGATTTGGAAAAGCATAAAGATAACATCGGCTTAATTTATCGAACTGTGCTGCAGCAAGGCAAGGAAATATATGCCGCATGAAGGTCATTTTCCGGGAAGTCCAACTGACTGGCTACGTTATGCTTATAGCGACTTAGAGCTTGCACGTACGGGGCAATTTTGTTTGAAGGACTTTGCTTTCATGCTCAACAAGCTGCGGAAAAGGCACTGAAAGCGGTTCTGATTGCCAAAGGCGTTGCTCCCCCAAAAACTCATAACATCAGGACACTACTTGATCTTCTTCCGCAAGATATCATTCCACCACCGGAAGTGGAAGATGCAGCGAGTCTCACTGACTACGATGTTATAAGCCGCTACCCTGGTGACTTTGAGCCTGTCGATGAAGAAGAATACAAACAAGCGGTACGGTTAGCAGAAACCATTGTGTTCTGGGCAGGAGGAATTATTCAGCAGCGAAAAAAATAACGTTACTGCGGCATGAAAAGATTGGATTATCGTTCCTGATTGACCAGTCGCAAATCTATTGCGAGAGTGCTATTCTTCGACTCTTACCAGAGAATGAATTGGCACCAATAAGTTATAAAGTAGTATAGCATCACCGTTGTGCAGGCGGATACATCCCTGTGAGCCTGCGGTGCCGATTTGGTCAGGCTCTTTGGTGCCATGAATGGCAAAGCCAGTCCTATATTTGGCAGGGCCCTCAAGACCTTCCAGTGCGATCCACCTCGAACCTAAAGGATAATCTGCATCTTGCGGGTGATAAGTTCTGCCGGTAAGCGGATTTGTCCAGACCGGCTTTACCAGCTTTCCGTTAGCTTTGACCCTCCATAGCCCTGTGGGTGTCTCCATGCCCGGCTGGCCCAGACCCACAGGGAAACTGCGAACAAAAGTATTCTGTAGATACAAATCCATCGTGAAAGTTGAACGGTATACCTTGGCGTGGAATGGGCCATTTATGACTTTTATAGTTTGTCCTGCTTGCAGCGCTTTTGGATGGCGGATATTGTTAATTTGCACTAAAATCTCGTAGGGCACTTTATACCGCTGCCCAATTATTCTAAGTTGGTCGCCGGGCTTGACCTTATAACTGCTACAAAGCTTGTCATTCGGAAAAAGACTTTTGCTAAACAGCCATTGCTCCGCAAGTTTGGAGAGCTGCTCTTTCACGAACGCTCGTTGTTGGGCGCTCATGGGCATTAGTAACGCATCGTTTAGTCTATCACGTGCCTCTATAATCTTGCCGGGCTTTTCATTGACCAATGCCATGGCCTCGGCAATAAGCTCAGTCATTTGGAGATTGGTTTGAGTCGGTGGCTTTGATGCAAGGGTTATCAAATTGGGTTCCGATTCCACCTCCATTGCCAATGGTGGTACAGACGGAATTATTTCCTTTTCTATTTCTTCTGTGTCTTCTACAGACTCTGGCTCTTTTACGTTGGTCTCAGGCAGGAACTCGACTGGTTCGTCGTCGCTTTTGCTGACCGGATAAAGACCATAAATAAGAACAACCACTATGGCAACGGTGAGCACAGCTGAAATGATGATATATATTCGGTTTCGGCCTCTTCGCCTGCTGGGCCAGGGTAAAGAATAACGAGCCATTTTATTGTCCTTTCTCGTGGTTAAAGTATATTATTTCTTCGTCAGTTACTAAGAAGTCTATCGGCTGGTCGCTGTCTGTCACCGGTATTGAGTCAACCACCTGTTCTGCAAAGGCAAAGCCGCACCTGGGGGCCTTAAGCTCCTTATTAGCGAAAAACCTGTCATAATAGCAGCCACCTCGGCCCAGACGATTGCCCTTCCTATCAAATCCCAGTGCCGGTGCGACCACCAAATCAATCTCTTCAAATGGTATCGGCACACCTGTCACTGGGTTTCGCAGGCCGGAAACCTCGGTGGAAAAACCCGTCTCCAGCGAGTTTATCTGTACCGGTATCATGTGCCTTTGCTGCCAGGAAATCTTTGGCACCGCTACTGTTTTGCCGAGCTGCCAGGCGTGAAGTATAGCCTCGGAGGTATCCACCTCGTGCGGAAGGGATAAATACATCATAACCGTCGATGCACTTTGAAATTGGGGCGTCGAAACCAAATTCTGGCAAGCTTTGCGACTTTTCTCGGCTCGCTGCTTTTCACTCAGCTTAAGCAAGCAATTCTGCAACTTACGGCGCAACTGGCTTTTATCCATTTAACTATCCTTTTTCCCAGCACTATTCTGTGCCGATTTACTATTTTCTATCAAGGCTTGCAGCTTTTGTAAATAACGCTTAATATTTTTTTCACAGCCGATTTCTTTAGGTTTATAATATTTTTTCTTCATCGCTGCCGGGAAGTATTCCTGCGGCACAAAACCATCCTTAAAGTTGTGCGGGTACTTGTAATCAGCTCCGTAGCCCAACTTTTTCGCAGCCGGATAGTGGCTATCCTTCAGATGTTTTGGCACCGGCTTAATCGGCTCGGTCTGCACATCGGCTGTTGCTTTCCATATTGCCGAGGCCACGGCGTTTGATTTTGGCGCACAGGCCACATACAAAGCGGCCTGTGCCAGCGCCAGTTGGGCTTCCGGTAAGCCCACAAACTCCGACATCTGCACGGCCGCCGCTGCCAGGACCGTCGCCATAGGGTCGGCATTTCCGACATCTTCGGCGGCACAAATTGCAATCCGCCGAGCAATAAAACGCGTATCCTCGCCGCCCACTATCATCCGGGCAAGCCAATAAACGGTAGCATCAGGGTCACTGCCCCGCATACTTTTTTGCAGCGCGCTTGCCAAATCGTAGTGCGTATCGCCTGTGCGGTCGTAAACAATAGCCTTTTGTTGTATCGACTCTTTGGCAAC
>JBHIDV010000246.1:0-4657 GCA_046760285.1 Sedimentisphaerales bacterium | reverse complement strand
CAATTCGAATTTCACCGCAGGGTTTCGTTGCTTTGCCCCGAAGTCTGCGCATTTTCCGCCGCTGGCTTGCCTTACTTTCTTCATAGTTTAGAAAATCGGTGATTACCATCGCCACTCTGTCGGGAGTGAGATGCCCGTATGTCACCTGACCGATTTGTACCGCTGGCGCCAACGTACAACATCCCAGGCAGGCAATCTTCTCGATGGTAAAGAGCTTCTGCGAGTCCGTATCTTCTCCCTCTGGAATATCAAGATATCGCCGAAATGACTCATAGATTCGTTCAGCTCCCTTTACGTGACAGGCAGTGCCGACACAAACATGGATGGTATGGCGACCAGCGGGACGGCGTCGAAACTGGTTATAGAAAGTAGATACACCGGCAATCGACGCGGGGGTAATCTTCGTCAGCTCACAGACCCGCTCCAGAGCCTCTTGAGGCAGATAGCCGAGGTGGTTTTGTACGGCCTGCAGGATTTCCAGCACCTTTTCTTCACCGGTGCCGATTTTCTCTACAGCCTGATCAATAAATGTCAAATCCAGTTCATCCATCAATCTATGCAGTACAGGTTCTGCTCTGCTCGGATATAGATACGGCCATCTGCAAAAGCTGGCGAGGCATAACATTTCTCGCCCAGCTCACATCTGGCCAATTCTTTGTACTCATCAGGGTCGGCCTTAATGATAAACATGACACCCTCTTCGCTCAGAAGGTATAACTGCTCGCCAACCAGGCTTGGCGAAGCGAAGAAAATCTCCCTCAGATCCTCCTCCCACAACTTTGTTCCATCTATGACCTTATAGCAGGCGAGTATCCCTTCCGTTGTCAGTAAAAATACAAGTTCGCCATCGCTGACCGGACTGCAGATGTCCGGACCCAAGTCCTCGATGCTCCAGGCAACATGTGTTTCAGTAACATCACCTCGGCCATTCGGCTGTATGGCAACCAGTTTAGTATATGGTTCTATAACAAATATTAAACCACCAGCGTAAATTGGCGAGGGCGCAATGTCACCACTCAAGCATTTAGCTCGCCAAAGCTCTTCGCCCTTAGCCGGGTCATACGCTATAACCCAGGGATCGCTGCAGGTTATTATCTGATATTGGCCACCAATTTTAGCTATTATTGACGAAGTCCACGAAGCTGAGACAGGTCGTTTTATCTGCCAAACAGTGTTACCTGAAAATACATCCAGGGCTATCAACTTAGACTTTTCTTCCTCGACACTTGCCTGGTCATACTGAATCAAAAGCAGATTTCGATACATCGTAAGCGAAGACGCATACCCATAAGCGCTGTCAGGTATTCCTAAACTGCGAGCCCAGATTCTGTTACCAGCGAAATCAAAACAGCCGATGTCCCCAGTGGCAAAGATTGCACAGACCCGCTGGCCGTCTGTCACAACGGTAGGTGCAGCATAACCGGTATCGGCCATCACTTCAAACGGTTGCTCACCTGCTTGTGACACATGGGGCACGTCACCTTGCCACAGAAGTTCTCCCGAAGATGCGTCAAAGCAGAACACTTGGCAATTATTCGCGTCGCCTCCCGAAAGAAAGACACGGTCATTCCAGACGACCGGTGAACTATGTCCTGGAAGCGGCACCTTACTTTTCCAGGCAATCCCTTCGCCTATCTTGCCATTCCAACTTAGGGGAATATTTGTATAGGCGCTTATTCCAAGGCCACCAGGTCCGCGAAACCGAGGCCAATTCTTTGCGATCTGTTCCATCGAGGGATAAAAAGCGCTTTCTATAGTAGCTTCGCTGAAATCGATTTTGGCCCTTTTCGAGAGAATTAAGGCCCCTGAGCCCAGTATTACTAAACCAGCGGTGACCGTCCATCGAGCCCACGTCGCTTGGTGGACCTGTTTGTCTTGTGGCTTGGTGCATAACTGCGGTGCTGGCACCTTCTTTTTGAAGGTGCTCGCCCATTTGACGCCGATCAATAACACGGCTACACTGCCGAAAAGTAAATAGCTTCCCTTATAAGAAAAATCCAGCCCCCGAATCCTGTATTTTCTGATTTGCAAATCGAACTGGCGAATCTGTAGCAAAAGCTGTTCATCATCAGGCTTGTTGCGAATTTCTACTTTTAACGCCTCTAACTTCTCTTCCCACTTAGGCAGAATAATGCTCATCTGGAAGTGATTTATGACGATAAGCGTCAAGATAATAAGAGAAAACACTCCGCCGACGATGGCCGTCGTGACTGCACACTGGTACCATAGGCTTGTTGTTTTCGCATTGTTGGAATTATTACGAGTTATCATTAGCTTTCACCGGATATCTCTTTTGCTTTTTTTTAATCTGACGTGTTCTCTGGGACAATATTGAAAGCACCTGCCACACGCCAGGCAGCTTGCCCTGTCAGGCTCATAATCTGTCCTTTGCTGCCAGACAGAAAGGCCTATAAGTTTTAGCCCGACCACCAAGCCCACAAATCCTCCCAGAAGTGAGCCGCCCAGCCCAAATTGAGCTCGGATATCCGAAGCATCTGCGTAAAGTTCTTTCACTTCCTTACCGGTTGCTCTGAAGGCCAAACTTGCGTCCGTAGTTCCTTCCACCTCACCGGTTTCTTCTAAATATATACGCTCAGCCAGCCTGACTGTGTCGTGCATACGAGAGACAGCTGTGTTAAGGCTCGACCCGGCCCATCCACATGACAATACAAGTACCGGCAAAAGAAGAATTAAAAACGCCAGTCTCTTTTTACTTTTGTCATAATCATGTGCCAGCCGGTCTGCCGTCGGTTCTCTGATCGCACCGAAAGGACATGAATCTTCACATAGCCTGCAGTTTACACACTCATC
This sequence comes from Sedimentisphaerales bacterium, assembly GCA_046760285.1. GTDB lineage: Bacteria > Planctomycetota > Phycisphaerae > Sedimentisphaerales > Anaerobacaceae > JBHIDV01. Next base: position 1,846 of record JBHIDV010000246.1, on the reverse strand, counting down.
AGGAGTAATAGTAACACACCATTTTGAGAGTCTCGAAAGCTGGCGGAGGATTACGCCATACGGACAAACAAATCGGCAATACGGGCGCCCTATGAATAAACCTACCACCAGAAAGCACGCACCAAGTACCAGAATATTAAAATTTCCACTCAAACGGAAAAATGAAACAAATGGGTCATACCTGCATATTACAAAGGCACTGCCGGTAGCTGCGAACAGAACTGCTGTGCCGAGGTAGACATACGCAAATAGCCGTAGTCCACTTTCCAGCCAAATCGGCACCGAGACCGGCTGCAACAGCACAAAGTCCTGAATGGCCCCCAACGGACAGACTGCTGCGCAGAATGTCCTTCCAAAAAACAGCGTAAATACAAGTGGTAGAAGGAAAAATACCGCCACCACAACCGGCACGGCATAATGGGGGTCAAAAGCTGATAAGACAATATTCTGAGTCGCTCCGATGGGACAGACACAGCCCTTTCGCCAGAAGCCGAAATAAAGCAATGAAAACACACACAGAGAAAATATTGCCCGTCGGCTGCGGACCCTCAAAACTAAATATGAAGACAATCCAAGCGCTGCCAAAAGCACCACTGCATCTATATACTCGTAAATATCTTGACGGGGATGGGGGGTCGTTGGACTTGGTAACTTATGGCCGGTCTCGACAAAATCAGGCGGAGGAAAACGTTCAACTGCTGATGCAGTATTACCTAAAAGTAGCAAGCCAGCTACGGCGATGATGATATAACCAAAACGTATCATTAAGCGTGGTCCACCTTCTTGAGGATGTAGGGCATATCTTTGGGAACCCGCTTAAAAGCTGTCGAAGGACAGGCAGCAGCAATAGAACATTCATTACAATTTACACAGCGGTCGTGACGTACCTGAAGAAATAATGACCCATTGCCAAAGGTGTTACATCCCTTGACGCATTTGCCGCAGCCGATACACAATGATTCGTCGATGGTATATTCGTAATAGGGGTCCTCCACAAAGGTACGTTTTATGGCCCCTGTGGGGCAGAGTTGATTTTCCGCGCCTTCATTGATATCGAAAGGCTCCGGCCCAAAAAAACCAAAGCAAATCCGGCAATATCCACATATTGCATAGGCGTGTACACACTTTACCGCTGATTCTTCCAGCACACAATAGGTCGCACAATTGCCGCAGGCAATACACGTGTACGGGTCGATCTGCCAGACTGTATCCCGCCTGCGGCTTTTGCCACTCACAAACCCAACGACTCCGCCAATACCCGCTAAACATGCGCCCCAAAGGCTGCCTTTTAAAAAATGGCGTCTGTTAATGCCACTGTTATTTTTGGTCATCATTTATCCTCGGGTAAAAACCCTCAGTGAAACTGGGGACTAAATATTAGCCCTGCGTTTGGGACCCCGCTTTGCGGGAAGGGGTTCCCCAAACGGATTTTTCGCTGCTGGGCAGCGAAAAACACGTGTTTGGGGGGCCCCGAACCCTTACGCAGTGTTTTCTTTCGCCGACAACGCCTGGGGCAGAGAGCACCTCTCGAAAACCTCGCAGCCCCTGCAAATGCCGCTGTTAATACATTTACCATCTCGTACTAATTTGCGTCTTTTGGCAACAACGGAGCCACCAAACATTGCCAACAGGCCTAAAGTTGCATACCGAAAGATTCCTGCAAACAGTTCTCGCCGGCTTTGCCCCGCGTCAGTTGAATTCGTAGCCATATTCTCAACGTCGTCCAGGTCCGGGACCTTCGCTAAGGGACAATTGGTGCGGGATTTGATATCTTTTCTCATTATCCTGTTTTTTTCCTGGTAAATATTCTCACGATATTTTTAATTGTATCCAGCACGAAAATTCG
>JBHIDV010000245.1:0-4660 GCA_046760285.1 Sedimentisphaerales bacterium | reverse complement strand
ATTGTAGGCCTGCCTGATACCGCAGTAAAGGAAAGCATCGAGAGGGTCAAAAGTGCAATTATTAACAGTGGCTACAAATACCCTAAAACCCAATCGCTGGTAAATCTGGCCCCAGCGGACGTGAAAAAGGTAGGTCCTGCCTTCGATTTGCCTGTTGCTCTGGGCATGCTCATCGGCCAGAGGATACTGGTAAATTCTTCTATTAAAGATTTTATTATTGTCGGCGAGTTGGCACTGGATGGCAGAGTCAGGCCGGTTAACGGCGTATTGAGTATGGCCATGACCGCGAAGGCAGCCGGCTTTAGCCGAATGATTGTCCCTGTGGAAAATGCCAAAGAAGCTGCCGTCGTTGCCGACATTGAGGTCTATGGTGTCGGCTCGCTTGCGCAAGCAGCAGGCTTTCTCTCCGGACAGTTGCCTCTTGAGACCACCAGCGTTAACATTACAGAGCTTTTCGACGTTGCATCGAATTACGAGGTTGATTTTGCGGATGTTAAGGGCCAGGAAAGTGTCAAGCGGGCGTTAACCGTTGCCGCTGCTGGCGGACATAACATAATGATGATTGGCCCGCCAGGAGCAGGAAAGACCATGCTGGCCCAGAGATTGGCGACTATCCTGCCGCCGTTAGGTCTGCAAGAGTCGCTTGAGACCACTCGTATATACTCCTCAATAGGCTTGTTAGGTAAAAACAGGGCGCTTTTGGCAACTCGTCCTGTGCGGATGCCACACCACACAGCCAGCGGCCCAGCCTTGATCGGCGGCGGAACGACTCCTCGACCCGGAGAACTGTCCTTGGCTCATTTTGGAATACTGTTTCTCGATGAATTTGTCGAGTTTCCGCGACACGTTTTAGAGATGATTCGCCAGCCCTTGGAAGAGGGTTACGTTATCGTTTCACGGGCAAAGAAAACAGTCAGGTTTCCTGCTCAATTTATGCTCGTGGCAGCGATGAATCCCTGTCCCTGCGGCTATTTCGGCAGCGATACCAGACGCTGCAAGTGCACGCCCGGCCAAATCGAGCGGTATCTATCGAAGGTATCTGGGCCGCTGGTAGACAGAATTGACATCCATATTGATGTCCCCGCGGTAACTTTCAGCAAACTCCGCTCCAGGTCAAGCCAGTTGGATTCTGCTACTGTAAGAGCGGACGTTTTACGAGCCAGAGAAGTCCAGGTGAAGCGCTTCGCCCCCGCGTCTTCCTGTCGGAAGACAGGAGCGGGGGTGGGGTCCATCACCAATGCCAGGATGACTCACAAACAAGTTCGAAAATTTTGTGAGCTCGATTCAGCTTCTGAGATGCTGCTCAAGCAGGCCATGACGGAGCTGGGCCTTTCGGCCCGTGCTCACGATAAGATTTGTAAAGTCGCCCGTACCATTGCGGATTTGGCCAGCCAGGAAAACATCCGCCCTGAGCACGTCGCAGAAGCCATAAGCTATCGAAAGCTGGACAGAAAATTTTGATTTATTACGGTAAGAGAGAAATTCCAATGGCAAAGACCAAGTTTAAGCCTGAGAAAAGACGTCATCGTTTTTTTCTGAATCCCTACGAAGATGTTGCCTTTACAAAATGCCCCAAGTGTCATACCAAAACCTTGGTGCGTAAGTTCCCACTGGTAATTCACATCGAGCCTGCTCAAATGCTTATTTTGAACAAAACATGCAAGTATTGTACGAAGTGCGACTTAATCGTTGCTCGTAAGTCTGAGGTGGAGGCATTGATGACAGCTTGTTTTGAAGATAAAAACCCTGAAATCATCGGCAATGAGTACCTGGTCATGGGCACCCTGGAAAAACGTGATTGGCGAGCCAGAGACACAATGAACGAAGACCCCGAAGAAACCATTAAGCGTATGTTTGTATTCAAGGATGTTTGGAATTTTGAGCCGATGTCAACGTGGTATCTGGCTAAGAAATGAGTTTGTAATCATTGCTTACTTTAGCAGGTCAGGAATATTCCTACCGACCTCTGACAAGATTTAGGGCTGAAATAAATGAAGATAACAAAAGCACAACTCAAGGAGCTGACCGACAGCCGCTCGTGGCAGCGAGGTGTGGATTACCATCAGTGTGGGAATGTGCTCTCACTGCTTGAAGATAAAGACGTAGTTGTCGGTAAAGTTAGCGGCACACGCAACTACAAAGTGAAATTGTGGGTGGAAGACGGCGAACTGGACGGCTCATGCGATTGTCCTATGGGGGACGCCGGCGTATTCTGCAAACATTGCGTAGCTGTGGGCCTGACCTATCTCGAAGGTGGTGTTAAGTCGGCACCGCAAGGCAAATCGTCCAAGCAAAGCAGAACAGATTCTGAGCCGTCGATCACGGTAGATGATGTACGCAAGTATCTATCCGGGCAAGAGACGGATGCGCTGGTTGAGATAATAATTGAGCAGTTGATGGAAGATGACCATCTGCGCAGACGTCTGATGATTAAAGCCGCCCGCCATCAACAAAAAGGGCCTAATATTAAGGCTTTGCGAAAGCTGATTACCGAAGCTACCAATACAGGGGGTTTTGTCGATTATTATTCGGCTTACGATTTTTCTCGGGGCATACAGGAGGCGGTAGATTCCATAGAAGAGCTTCTATCCGAGGGATATGCCAAGGAGGTTATCGAACTAACAGAGTATGCGTTAGGCCGTGTGGAAGAAGCCCTGGGCGAGATGGATGACTCGGATGGCTATATGGGTGACATCCTGGAACGCTTGCAGGAAATTCATCATAAAGCGTGTGTAAAAGCAAAACCTGACCCTGAAGCTTTGGCCAAACGGCTATTTGAATGGGAACTGACCACAGATTGGGATACTTTTGACGAGGCAGCCGAAACCTACGCTGACGTGCTGGGCAAAAAAGGCTTAGCTGTCTATCGCAGGCTGGCCGAAGCAGAATGGCAAAAGCTTGCCCCACTTAAACCGGGCCAGATGGGAGGTTACTTTGGCCAGAGATTCCGGCTGACCTCGATTATGGAGTCTCTTGCCCGTGTCGATGGTAATGTTGAAGCCCTTGTAGATATCAAAAGAAAAGACCTTTCCAGCGCATACCGTTTCCTTGAGATCGCTTTAGTGTACAAAGACGCCGGAGAATCAGACAAGGCTCTGCAGTGGGCTGAGAAGGGATTGCAGGCCTTTCCTGAACATACTGACAGCCGGCTGCGAGAATTTCTGGCCAATGAATATCATCGTCGTAAACGCCACGCCGAGGCAATGCAGCTTATCTGGGCAGATTTTATGGAACGCCCCGGTCTTGGGAATTACAAGTTGCTTAAGAAACATGCAGAGCGCACCGGAGAATGGGCCAAATGGCGTCAGCAGGCACTTGAACACATCAGGGCAGTAATTTCCGAGGGCAAAAAAGGCCCACGCCGAATGGACAGATATTGGTTTGACCAGCAGGACCATTCGACACTTGTGGAGATATTTATCTGGGAAAAGCAGATAGAGGCCGCCTGGCAGGAGGCTAAGGCGGGCGGTTGTAGTGATTACCTCTGGCTGGAACTGGCAAAGCTACGAGAAAAAGAGCATCCTGCTGACGCCATAGATGTCTATCAAGCCCGAATTGACCCGATTGTGAGCCGAACCAATAATAGAGCATACATCGAGGCGATGCAGCTTATCAAGAAGATTCGACAGCTTATGAAAAACCTCAACAAAGAAAAAGAATTTACCGAGTACATATCTTCTTTGAAGGTCAAATATAAGCCCAAGAGGAATTTCATAAAGTTGTTGGGCAGACTCAGATAAATCCGTTCGGAGGGACCCCGCTTCGCGGGACCCAAAAGTGATTCGGCAAGCCAATTGATTTTCAATTCTCGATTCCGGATTCTCGATGCTCGTCGAGTATCAAGTATTAGGAAAAATTCTTGTCCTTTCATTACGAATTTCCTGTTGCGTGTAGGGCTCATAATACAGAAATGCTGATTTTATAGGTCGATGTCCAAGTCAAATAAAACCTACTCGGTTTTTCTTAACCCGGCCCAAACGTGTGCCGATAAAACACTTGTCTCGATTCTCGATGCTGGATACTTGATACTCGATGAGCACCGAGAGCCGAGGTTCAACCGATATGTTCACTAAAAAGGGATAAATCTGCCACGAAAAGGCGCAAAAGGATAAAGAAGAGATTAAAAATGAAAACAGCTCCTATAGGGGCATAGCTTTTGTGCATTTTGTGCCTCTTTGTGGCCAAAAGGGAGACTTAGAAAATGGGGATTCAAAATTGGTCGGAAGATATTATTCTTGTAGACTTGCCTGCCGAGCCAGAGATGGGCGATGAGCTCAAAACGGTTACCGAAATGGTTCGTGATAGGGGGGACTGTGACGTGGTAATTGATTTTTCCAGCGTTGATATTGTGACCTCCTCAAGTCTGTCCAAGCTGCTGAAGTTGCGTAAGCTACTGGGTGATTGTGGACATCGGCTGGTTCTATGCAGTGTCGCTGCCGCCACCAAAGGCATCTTTACGGTGACCGGTCTGGACGGGATTTTTGAGATTGCTGATGACAAGTTTGTGGCCTTAGCCAGCTTGCAAATGGTCGGATAGTCCTGCTCGATACTTGATACTTGATACTCGTCGAGCATCGAGAATCGAGCATCAAGTATCCAGCATAGAGAGACTTGACAGTGGGCTTATCTTTTGGTAAGGAAAGGGGCCCCGCTTTGCGGG
>JBHIDV010000244.1:0-4715 GCA_046760285.1 Sedimentisphaerales bacterium | reverse complement strand
GCAAAGGCTCATACGTTATTACACGGGTTGCAGAACAAATGGTTCTGGCGACAAGCGATATCATAACGTGGAACGACTACCGGAGGGAAGATGGCGAACAAACCTTTGGCTTACTCTCGCAGATCTCCCCAGACGGCAGATACATCGTCAGCACGGTTAAGGACAAGTCTGTTTTTGTTCCGATGCCGCCTCTGGCCTTCTCTCAACTGTTCTTTCCTGTCAAGGGCATCTTATGCGTATATGATACACAAACGCGCAGCTTCCGCTCACTACCAGGAGCAGATGACCCACAATACGTCCAGAGTAACCCCACCTGGAGTCCCGATGGCAAGTACATTGTTTTTGCCAGAGCTAAAGCATACGACCTCAGGCATACCAAAGGCAAAGGCAAGGTACTTCTGACCCGCGAAGAGTGCAAAGAATTCACAGAAGATGGAAAGCCTTTTTTGTTCGACTTATATAGGATTCCATTCAATAACGGCAAAGGTGGCAAGCCCGAGCCACTCAAAGGGGCTTCTAATAATGGTATGAGCAACTTCTTTGCGAAATACTCACCTGACGGTAGATGGATTGTGTTTTGCAAAGCCAAGAGTTATATGCTGCTTCAACCTGACAGCGAACTTTACATCATACCGGCTGAGGGCGGCAAAGCGAGAAGACTGCGATGCAACACCATTCGAATGAACTCTTGGCATAGTTGGTCACCAAACGGCAAGTGGCTGGTGTTTTCCTCGAAGGCAAATTCCGCCTACACACAACTATATCTTACGCACATCGATGAACAAGGACGCAGCAGTCCTGCGGTCTTGCTGGACCACCTCACCGCTCCTGACCGAGCTGCTAACATACCTGAGTTTGTAAATACCGATCCCTACGCTATTAAGAAAATCCGTGAAGAGTTCTTGAATGATTATTCTTTTGTGCGGGCTGGAAACGAGTTTTACAGGCATGGTGAGACAGATAACGCCATAGAAGAGTATAGAAACGCCCTGGAACTTAATCCCAACAATGTAGAGGCACACCAGAAACTGGGGTTCCTTCTCTACCACGTCAAGAGCATGTATAAAGAGGGATTGGCCCATTCTTACAAGGCCATACAGCTTGACCCGAAAAATGCGCGAGCACACAACGACCTCGGCATGGCGCTGCTACACCAGCGAAAATACGACGAAGCAATCAGGCATTTGTCCAAAGCAATACAGCTTATACCACGTGGCCTCGACGACCAGTACAACCTTGCAGACATGCAGTACCATCTTGGACAGGCCTTGCTTTACAAGGGAGATTCCAGCCAAGCCGCGGTCACTCTATCAAAGGTAGTATATCTTGACCCAAACCATGCCCAAGCTCGCTATAGGCTTGCCCTGGCACTGGCTGCCCAGGCCAAATTTGACCAGGCCCTCAAGCATTACTCCAAAGCGGTGAAACTCAGGCCAGATGTCGATACATCGCCAGCACTGCACTACCTGCTGGCAATACACTATGCTCAAGCGAGCCGATTCCGTGAAGCAATTTTGTCAGCGGAGAAGGCACTTGACCTGGCGCGTGCCACCGGGGAAAAACAGCTCGCTGCGAAAATCAAGAAACAGCTTGAACTCTTCAAACAGGCAAAGGGTCCCCAGCCGCGATAGATGGCGGCTGGGAGCCCTAAATAAGTCCTTGCAAAAAAGTGATAAGAAATAATATAATTTCGCAAGAGAGGTTTTCTTAGAACCTTTGACAAAATGAAATGGTCTTGTTCTGTACAGTCATTGGGATTGCTTTGCTTCGCTCGCAATGACATTCTATCATTGTCATTGCGAGGAGCGTAGCGACGAAGCAATCTCATTTTGTTAGAAATTCTTAAAAAAATCGGTTTTGAAAAATGATTCATCTGGATTTATATGAGCTGGCATAGCTTTTAGATGAGCCGAGAAATAACTCGCAAAGGATAATAAATAAAAGTGACTGTGAACTTGGACATACGGAGTGTGGAATCATCCACAGCGACTGAAATTTATATTTCAGCCACGCCCAAAGGAAAGGCGCCGCTTGAGGACCAGGCAAAAGAAATCTTCTCTGGTATCCAGGACATACTCCATTCAAAAAGAGCGCACATCCTACAGGAGCGAGTTTTTGCTACTCAAGCGGCGATGGAAATCGTCTCACGTATACGGTCAAAAGCGTATGGCGATACTGACGATGGAGTTGCCCCGAGCTATTTAGTAGGCAAGGAAGGGATATACGGGCCCATTGCTGGAGTACAGGTCCACGCAGTCTGCACCGACAGCAAGCCGGAAGTAATTAATTTAGAGGGGACACGCTGCGGACGTATTGTTTACGTGCCCGGCTGTACCTTTCTCACACTTTCGAGCATATCTGCTGGCCAATTCGCCCAGGCTGCTCAACAGGCTCAAGCCATGTTAGAAAAATCTGAATCGGCGCTAAAGCAGTTTGGAGCCGATTTCCTTTCTGTGCCGCGTACGTGGATGTGGCTGCGTGACATTCTCTCATGGTATGATGATTTCAATCGAGTCAGAACCAAGTTTTTCGCTGAGCGAGGGCTTATCGGAGAGGGGACCCGGCAATCAATGCCAGCCAGCACCGGCATCGGAGTAGGCTCGGCTGACGGGAGCGTATGCGCGATGGACCTAATAGCAGTTTTGGAGCCATCAGACTCAATCCAGTACCTTCCGGCGGTGGGAAAACAGCAGTGTGCATTGGAGTATGGGTCAGCTTTTTCCCGGGCTTCACGAGCAATTACGCCGGCTGGAGAAACGATATTTGTCTCTGGAACCGCCTCTATCGATGCCAGTGGTGCTACGACGAATATCAACGATGCTTTAGGTCAGATAAAGGCAACCATAGAAAACGTTCGCGCTGTTCTTCGAGACACACATACCGCCGATGAGGATGTAATGCAGGTGATGGCCTACTGTAAGACGACCGAGGTCGAGCGGATATTCCACGATTTCAAGGGTGACATTCAATGGCCGTGGATGACAGCGATTTGCGACATTTGTCGCCCTAACCTGTTGTTTGAGCTTGAAGCCATGGCCATGACGCCGACAAAATCCAAATTAGATGCAGCCTCTGGTTAGTTAAAGTCTGCTTTTTTGTAGAACCCGGCCTTTATTTTCTTGCAATATTAACCTGTTGAATGTAAAGTAAGTGGAGCGTTTTTCAGGGGGGGCTAGAGCACTGGCGGCGTAGCCAAGAGGTCTAAGGCGACGGTTTGCAAAACCGTTATTCGCCGGTTCGAATCCGGCCGCCGCCTTTTGTCCTGTTCGTAGAGCTGCAGTTGGTGCATAGTCGTCGCCGTAAGTGCAGTTGAGTTATAGTGAGCTTCAGGCGAATATTACTGCCTGTGTGATTATAATAGGTATATGGACGTTCAAGTTTAGGGAACTTGAGTGGGCACTGCTTGATAGTATAGATTCGGAGGAAAAAAGTGATCAGAAAAAGAAAAGCAGGATTTACATTAATCGAATTATTAGTAGTCATAGCGGTCGTTGCGCTGCTGATGGCCATCCTCTTACCTGCTCTGCGTCGGGCAAAAGAATCGGCCAAGCGGACACTCTGTTCAAGCAACTGTCGCCAGACAGGCATTGCCATTCACATGTATGCACAAGACTACGACGGCAAGATGATTCCGCTGACAAAGCCCAGTGGGACGCCAGCCCCTTCGGACCAAATGCAGGCTTGGATGGCAGTTCTCGCTTATACCCCCTCTGCCAGGATTGGTAATGAGTACAAGCCGCTGCATCTGGCAGTACTCTACGATTTGCACCTTATTAAGAATCCAGAAGTCTTCTATTGTCCGGCTCAGCCTCGCGTGAGAGAATATCCCATCCCATACTACTATGATTTCTATACCGGGCACGGCCAGTATAAATGGGGTTCTCAGTGTCCAACGATTCCAGGGTTGTCCGGCCATATATATGTTCGAACCTCTTATAACTATTGGACGCACGGCAAAAAACGGCTCGACGAGCTTTCCCGTAAGCCTGTGGTAGTTGACAACCTCCAAGAATGGGAAGTGATTCCACATCGTAGAGGTGCTTCAATGCCCCAGGGTGTCAGCGTGCTGTTCGGGGATGGCCACGTGAGCTTCTGTGTGGGCCAAGATATTTTTGACCAGGATTTGTGGCCTCGCCAGCCGGGATGGTACAATGGACCTGGGGACAATCGGGAGGTCTTCGAGGAAATTTTGCGGCGCCTGGAACAAGGCCATCAGTAGCAGACCACTGTCCAATAAGGGATTGGGAGTCGAGGAAGCCGACATTATGAAAGTAACTATCGAAAATCGTGTTCTGGAATTAGTCGAAGGCGACATCACCGAAATGGAGACCGACGCCATCGTCAATGCTGCCAATGCCCAATTGGTCCTCGGTGGCGGCGTAGCGGGAGCTATCAGAAGAAAAGGCGGCCCTAAAATACAACAAGAATGCAACAAAATTGGCGGGACGTTTGTAGGCGGCGCAGTCATAACCACCGGCGGCAATCTCAAAGCAAAATACGTAATCCACGCAGTTGGGCCGAGAATGGGCGAAGGCAACGAAGACCAAAAGTTAAAAAACGCTACCCTAAACTCACTTAAAGTAGCCGATGAAAACAACCTAAAGAGCATTTCATTCCCGGCAATCAGCACCGGCATCTTCGGCTTTCCCATCCAGAGGTGCGCCGAAATAATGCTTGAAACAACCATCGATTACCTCACCCGCTGCCCCGACTTG
>JBHIDV010000243.1:0-4750 GCA_046760285.1 Sedimentisphaerales bacterium | reverse complement strand
TTTGGCGACCTCTTTCTTGTTTTGCTCCATGGCTACGTCTGCAGGTGTACGACCTTCTGTGTCAGTACAGTTCAGAACGGAACCACTATCGATGAGCAGTTGCGCTACGTGCCCGTGGCCAAAAAAGGCTGACTCATGCAGCGGTGTCGAGCCTGAATTGTCCTTTACATCGACATCAGCCCCTTCGGCAATCAACAGCTCTGCCACACCCTTATGACAATACGTTGCCGCGTAATGCAGGGGCGTATTGTCGTCCCAGCCCTTTGCATTCACGTAGGCACCATGGGCTATAAGTAGTTCTACTACATCCTTGTGGCCCCTTATCGCTGCCTCATGCAAGGGTGCATCGCCTCTTCCGTGCTTTGCGTTGACATTGGCACCTCTTGTGAGGAGCTCATGAACCTGTTCAATGTTGCCTGACTCAACAGCTTCATGCAGATGTGCTGTCCTCCTAACTGGTCTTTTCTTACACCCGCCAGCAATAAGCATTAACGCCAAAATCAGGCAGGTAAGTCTCCTTTTCATTCTCAGTTCTCTACTATAAATTTATAGTCTCTCCACCTATATTATATAAGGCACAAAAGACAACAAAAGTAACATTTAGAAAATCTCCAATCTTGGAGTTCGCATTTCCTACTGATGTAGTTGCGCTGATCTTCGGGGGACATGCTTATACGCACGGAGACGATAGCAAATTTTATGCCAGAAAGTAAGTTGCCCCTTAAAAGTCAAGTACAATTTTGTAGGCATGGTAAAAAGTGCACATTTTCTACTAATTTTTGTTAAGAATGTGCGCATTTCTGTAAATTTCTGTGCATTTTTGCTCATTTTTACACTTTTGTTCTTTTGCACTTATGTACTTATTTTACAATTACTTATAAAATTTTTCGCCAAATGTCTTAACAACTAAATGTCCAATCGACGCCTCCGATCAACCTTATAAATCCAGACAAATCTTGACCTGAATCTTTGCATGTCCACTAATCAACCGATACACTCATCCACTCATTGATTTGGGATGTGCGTTATATAAAGATAAAGTGCTGCTTGAAGGATTTGCGTGGGACTGTATGATTAAGGCCTTGGCGAAGAAAGGAGAGACCAAATGCGAACAAACCGTCGTGAATTTTTGAAATTGGCTGGTGCAGGAATGTGTTTTGCCGCGATGAGAACTCTGCCAGCTTTAGGTAGTTGCTCTTCAGGAAAACCCAATATTATACTTTGCATGGCTGATGACCAGGGCTGGGGTGACATGGCTTACAACGGGCACCCAGTTCTGAAGACCCCAAATTTCGATGCCATGGCTGCTACAGCATTGCGTTTTGACCGTTTTTACGCCGCCGCACCGGTCTGCTCGCCTACCCGTGGCAGCGTCATGACCGGCCGCCATCCAAATCGCTTTGGGTGCTTTAAGTGGGGCTACACACTTCGCCCACAGGAAGTTACTATCGCTGAGGTTCTAAAGACCGCAGGATATGTCACGGGCCACTTTGGCAAATGGCATCTCGGTTCCGTTCGTAAGGGTTGTCCCGTCAATCCCGGTGCCAGCGGCTTCGACGAATGGTTTTCTGCCCCGAACTTCTTTGATAACGACCCTATTCTCAGCCGTGAAGGTGTTGCTGTTCAAACTAAGGGCGAGGGTTCTATGGTCATAGTTGACGCTGCAATCGAATTCATTCGCAAGCATTCCGGAACGTCTCGGCCATTTCTTGCCGTTGTATGGTTTGGTTCTCCACATGGGCCGCACGAAGCCTTAGAACGAGATCGTGCACTCTACAAGGCCCATAGTGAGAAGCTGCAGCATTTCTATGGCGAAATTACTGCGATGGATCGCGCCTTTGGCAAGCTTCGCCAGGAGCTGCGGACCCTCGGTATTCACGAGAACACGCTGCTCTGGTATTGCAGCGACAATGGCGGCCTTCCTAAAGTCGGCGTGACAGGCGGACGTGGAAACAAAGGTAAGATATATGAAGGTGGCCTGCGTGTCCCCGCGATTCTTGAATGGCCATGTCGTATTCCTGAGCCCCGAACAACGGATATCCCATGTAATACGTCGGATATCTATCCTACACTTCTGGAACTGTTGGGGGTAAGGTTGAAGAAACAACCGCCGCTGGATGGGGTCAGCTTGGTGCCGCTGATTGAGGGCAGGATGAAATCACGGCCAAAACCGATGGGCTTCTGGGATTATCCTATTGGGGGCATCCGCACCCCAAGCAAGGAGCTGATGTCTGAGCTGCTGGCGGCACAGAAATCAGGAAATGAAGTGGGCGACAAGTCTCGTCTTCGCCTGGACGCTGGCAAGATTACCAAACAGTATCCTGAAGATACCTTCCCCGGCCATGCAGCGTGGCTGGATTGGCCGTGGAAACTCCATCGCATCGAAAAAAAGAAAGGCTTAAAGTTGGAACTATACAATCTCGCCAAAGACCCTGAAGAAAAGAACGATTTGGCTGCCCAGTATTCCGAGCGAGTGAAGTCAATGAAAGCCAAACTCGAAGCATGGCAGAAATCTGTCGTCCGAAGCCTCAATGGTGAGGATTACCGGTGATACGAATCGAGTGAGCCATGAGCGAACCTTGAGTGAAGCAAAGGGCAAGTCGACTGGAGACGGGGGGAATCGAACCCCCATTTCCGCGATGCGACCGCGGTGTGCTCCCGTTACACCACGTCCCCAAACTGGTAATTGGTTAAATGGTAACTGGTTAAATAGTTAAATCAGTTACCAATTACCAGTTATCAATTATTAGAACTGCCATCTTTCAAAGCACAATATCTTATCGATTGGCTTGCGTCTCGGCTCTTTTATGCTATCTGCTGGATAACCAACCGCCATCAACTCAATTATAGCAATATCGTCTGGAATAGCCAATATACGCCTTACTTTGTCCGTATAGAACGACCCAATCCAGCAGGTTGCTAATCCTAAGTCCGTTGCCTGTAAGGCGATATGTTCAAGGGCGATAGCAACGTCAATAGGCCCTACCGCCTGGCCACACCGCATTACTTCGCTGCTATTGCTGCAGGCAATTATGATTGCTCCGGCATCGGCCAGAAATCTTTGGTTGTTAGCAGCTTCAGCCAACCGGCGCTTGGTTTCTTTATCCGTAACCACTACAAAGCGCCAATCCTGCAGATTCTTGGCTGAGGGTGCCAGTCGAGCCGCTTCAAAAATGCTGTCTAATTTTTCCTGCTCTATAGGCTTATCCTGGTACGCTCGGCAGGAATATCTCTTACGGATTGCCTCAAGGACCGTCATACATACACCTCAAGTTTTTCCCAATATACCATCAATATAGATAAAGTGTCGACTTGCTAAAAATATAAGATATCAGAAGTATTGACGCAAGGACTAAAAATCGGCATTCTGGTAATATGAAATGTCGATAGATGTTAGATTGAGCAACCCCGCTGCTTCGGTTTCGAAGCAAACCGGCGGGGGCTATGGACAAAACAGCCAGGAGATTCTGGAAACTACAGGTGTCAGGGGCGGCCTGGTTGTCCACGTTAATTGTGGCAATGGCCGGCTGACAGCCGCCTTGCATGCCAATGAACGTATCTCGTCATGGTTTGGATACTGACGCAAACAACGTTGAAAAGGCCCGTAACTATATCCAATCGCTCGGTCTCTATGGAGCCGTGTCCGTCCAGAAATGGAATGGCGGGCTTCTTCCCTATGCGGACAACCTCGTCAACCTGGTGATTTCGGACAACCTGGACAGTGTTTCCATGGACGAAATCATGCGTGTCTTACGTCCTCTCGGCGTATCGAGAATCGAGCATTGTGTATTGCGTATCGAGAATCCAGAATCAAGACAAGTGATATGCGACAAGTGATAAGCGATATGCGACGAGCGATGGGTGATAAGCGAACAGCATCCCAGTAAGGTACATCTGATCCAGTCAGAATCTACATATTTGTAAACATGCCCTATTTTCGCCTACATTTTTGTAGAAACCATTTCTGTTTTCAAAAATCGTCTTCAGTGATATCTCATTGATAAATAAGCACTTATAATTTTTCCCCAGAAAACTCGATTTTTGGCACTGCAATTGCTTTTATCTCATACAGCCAGCCTGCCCAAAGGCTGGAGCGTATTTGACAGGCGGTGACTGGGACGATTGGCCACGCCTAACGATGGCCACCTATGCAAAGGTTGAACTTCTGAAAAGATATTACAATGAATAGGATAACGATTTTATTGACTGTTGTGATATTTTTCGCTGGTGTGAGCATCTGCAATTCGCAGGAGAATGCAGACGCAAAGCTTGGCTTTGATGTGGATGCTACGTTTGTGAGCAAGTACCTTTGGCACGGCTATGATTTGCTTGATGACAAAGCGGCGTTCCAGCCGAGCGTTAATATCGATTTGTATGGCACGGGCTTGAGTGTCAATTGGTGGGCTTCCTACCCGGCCTCAGCCGGCTTTAGCTCGACTCTCGGTGCCAGCAGGGTAGATGCCACCGAATACGATTATACCGTGGCATACAACCATACTTTATTAGAGAAGACAAGCTACGCTACTGATATCACTGCCAATTACATTTACTATGACTTTCCCGATGCACCAAGTACCTATGCTGATGCTCAGGAGTTAGGTGTTGGATTTGCCTGGCCTAATATTTGTCCGGTAGGCTTTGTGCCGAGCTACTATGTCGGTAAGATATGGCCCTCGAGGTCTATCTCGGTTCTCACCGGAGAATATGGCGGCTGGATGCACATCTTCGGCCTTTCATACGACTTGAAATT
>JBHIDV010000242.1:0-4767 GCA_046760285.1 Sedimentisphaerales bacterium | reverse complement strand
TCGGCAGATTTACCTATGTGTCTTAGCATCATTACGCCGCTTAGTATCAGGGCTGTTGGATTGACCTTATTTTGGCCTTTGTATTTTGGTGCACTGCCGTGGGTTGCCTCGAAGATAGCTGCTTTCTCGCCGATGTTTGCGCCGGGTGCCACGCCCAGCCCGCCGGCCAGGCCCGCGCACAAATCGCTTACTATATCGCCGTAAAGATTCGGCAGCACAATCACATCATAAAGCTCGGGCTTTTGTATCAATTGCATGCACATATTATCAACGATACGGTCTTCAAACTCCATGTCCGGATATTGCTTGGCCACCTCTCGGCTTACCTCGAGCCATAATCCGTCTGAAAATTTCATAATGTTGGCTTTATGGACGGACGTTACCTTTTTGCGTCCCATTCTGCGGGCATAGTCAAATGCGAAACGCACGATGCGCTCGGTGGCCCTGACTGAAATAGGTTTTATGCTTATGCCGGAGTCCTCACTTATTT
Source organism: Sedimentisphaerales bacterium (assembly GCA_046760285.1). GTDB lineage: Bacteria > Planctomycetota > Phycisphaerae > Sedimentisphaerales > Anaerobacaceae > JBHIDV01. The sequence goes on along the minus strand of JBHIDV010000242.1, from coordinate 4,277 downwards.
TCCGATTGCTGTGTTTATTTATCCAGTTGATAATTTCAGCCGTGTCGTCTTTGCCCTTTTGAAATTCAATGCCTGCATACAGGTCTTCGGTATTTTCACGCACGACCACAAGGTCGATACCGGAATATCTGCTGCGCACTCCCTCATAACTTTTGCAGGGCCGAAGACAGGCGTATAAATCGAGCGTCTGGCGAAGATGCACATTTATACTTCTGTAGCCTTTGCCGACCGGGGTAGTAATGGGTGCTTTTAGCGCCACGCCGGTTTTCTTGATGGATTCGACCGTAGCTTCCGGCAGGGGAGTTCCAAGTTGAGCCATCACCTCTACCCCAGCTTCAGCCACATCCCAGTTGATTCCGGCCTCTGTAGCGTCGATACATCTGCGGGCAGCTTCTGCGATTTCCGGCCCAATTCCATCGCCAGTAATCAAAGTAATATTGGGCATATTTCAAACACTCCAACAGGTTACGAAGCAATTATGCTACTGCTTAATAACCGGGGTGTCAATGATACGTCTTCAATATGGCTTACCTTTGCGGCTTTTAAGTCTCTTTATCGCTTCAAGCTGCAAAATAGCCTCCTTGTCACGTGGGCGGTTCATGGCCTTTCTCGCTTTTATCAGGGCAACCAGACTTAGAACACGCAGCCGCATATCTTGTACTTCAACAAGCTCACTTGTCCGCTTGACCTTTCTGTAATCTCCAACACCATCAATAAAGCCCAGGCAATCCAGTTGTCCGATGTCCGTATCGAGATACAGGTTCTTGAACTGCCTGCAGGACTTCTTTGTCAGATTAAGCTTTTTTCGGTTGGCTGTCATCCGGTGAACGGGGTGCAGATCGTAGATTGCTTTTTGCAACGCCAGCAGATTAGCAGGTGAAAAATCACAGCAGATATCGAGGTCCTGCGTCACGTATGTGCAACCATGCACAACGCCTGCGAAACCACCAACGATCACAAAATCAACACCGGCGTTAACAAGCCGTTCGAGCAGGTTGAGAAAATCGCTACTCACAGGTGCCTCGCTTTCCGCAACTTCTCTGCAAGATTAAGTGCGATTTGGTGTCGTATGATACGCTCGGTATAGCTTCTGTCGATATTTTGAATCAGCATGGAAATATCAATCCCGTAGTCAATTGCTGCGTGAATCTGGTCTGTTTGTTGGCCCCCTTGTTTTCTTGCGAAAGCAACAAGGGGAGCTGACCCGGCTTTTTTCTTTTTTGCTGCCATATTGTAAGTATAAACGCCCGGTCGCACGGCTTCAATATGAAAGATAACTGTGCCGCTCGTTTCGCCTTTTTCTTTTTGATATTTGATATTCTCTTTGGTTTTCCTTGCCTTTTCCTACAATTTCGACCATAATATGCCTGCTCAAAAGAGATTTTCATCCTTGATTCGATAACCAACCGGGCCACGTGAAACGCGGCCACCGAGCTTTCCGTTAGCTGACGCAATGAAGTCAAGAAAGGAGGCAGAAATGAATCGTCGAGAGTTTTCTAAGCGCATTCTAATGCTTGGAATTGGTGCTCAAGCAGGCTTAACAAAAGGTAAGCCGGCAAGGGCCGCAAACAAAATCGGCAATTACTATGAGGAGCCGCCGAAAAAGTTGCCCGTAAGGAAATTTGATGTGGTCGTAGCAGGTGCCGGCACAGCCGGTGTCGTGGCAGCTCTGGCGGCAGCACGCCAGGGCGCCAAAACCATGCTTGTTGAAAGGAAAGGTTACACGGGCGGGACAGTTACAGAAGGCGGCACCGCTCTGCACAGCTTCTATAATCTCTGGAAGGCCTTTGACGTCGAAAAACGCCAGGTCGTACGAGGGATTCCTCAGGAAATTATCGGTCGCTTGATGAAAGTCGGCGGTTGCACAGGACACGCCGAGATGTCCAAAGGGTTCGATTTTGATTCCGTTTGCACTGCCATCGACACGGAGCTTTACAAACTTGTCACTATGCAAATGCTCGACGAAGCAGGCGTTTTCATAGCTGTTAATACCCTGTTGACGGGCGCTATTATGGACGGCAGCCGGGTAAGAGGCGTGATAACAGATAGCCGCTCCGGCAGAGAGGCTATATATGCCAAGTCATTTGTGGATTGCACTGCATACGGTGACCTTGCCGCTTATGCAGGCGCCAAATACACCGAGCCAAATGATTATGCGTGCTGTAATAGTGTTGGTATCGGCAATGTGGATATCGATAAGTATCACAGGTTTATGAAAGCGAACGGCCCAATCAGGGAGATGGCCTTGGGCATTCGTAGCGGCGAACCAGGCAAGGTCGTGCGTGTGAAGGGGCCGCTCGGTGCAGAGTTCGCTGCAGAGGCAAGAAAAATTGGAATGGCTTCGGTTACAACGACCGTTCACGACAATTATTTAATGTTCATCAAGTGTAATTACAAAGTGCCCGGCTCGGTTGTCAACAGGGACGATATGGCCAAGGCAGAACTGGAGGTCAGAAAGCGCATGGCCAGAGCCGTGGAACTGTTCAGGAAATATGTCCCCGGTTGCGAGAAGGCCTTTATGGCCAGGACCAGCCCCACACTCTGTATCCGCCGCGGCAGACTCATCACCTGTGACTACGACATAACCCACAAGGACGTCATCGAGGGCAGGCACTTCGATGACGATGTTATGGCTTATGGCTTTCACGATATGGCGCCCCGCTATCAAGTAAAAGATGGCGGCACCTACGGAATACCGTACCGTGCGCTGCGTGTAGCGGGAATTGATAACCTGCTGGTGGCAGGCATGATGATAACCTCTGACCATAGAGCCCACATGTCCACCAGAAATACTGTAAGCTGCATGGGACAAGGGCAGGCAACGGGTACTGCTGCGGCTCTCTGCGCAGCTAAAAACTGTGGAACACGGCAGCTCCGATACGCCGACTTAAGAGAGGCCCTCGAAAAAGGCGGCGTATATTTTGAAAGTTGAAGTGTAATTGTAAAAAATCCCTGTCGCAAGGCAGGGCTTTTGATCCCAGCAACAATTAAGTCTTGCAGCCCCGGCCACAGGTGCCGGGGCTAATCGAGGGTGTGGTTTTGGACGTACTTGATTCTTGCGGTCAAATCTCCTTCGGAAAAACAGAAACGTTTGTCGTAACCTTTGGTCCAAATACGGCCCTTACGGCCATGCTGCCACAGGGCACGTGTGGTCATGCTCTTGTATCTGCCGACGACCTCTTCGATGGATTCTGAATGAGGTCTTGCCAACAGGTGAACGTGATTCGAAAAGAAAACATATACTTCGATTTTATGGCCTATTTTCTGGGCCTCGGTAAGAATCACACGATGCACGATTTGTTTTTCCTTTGTGCTTAATCTTACGGTTGTCGATTTCTGCCGCTGCTTGTTTCTTTCCAATGTCCTAACGTCGCCCGGCAGGATTCGCCCGTCTTCTACATATCCTCGTTCATCTCCCGGCAGCCAACTGCCATAGGTCGTCCACGTTAGCATGTATCCAACAATTCTGGACATAAAGGGAATAATAAAGGATATGTGTTTATTTGACAAATCCAAATTGATTAGCCCCACCACCTGTGGGTGGGGCATATCTTTCCGACATCCGTGGCCGGGGCCTTTTTAATGCCACCTGTGGGCAGGGCACAAAGATCAATAAAAATTAAAGGCCCACGGCACAGGTCCGTGGGCTAATCTTAATGTCCTACATCCCCAGTGCAGTAAGCTGGCTGAGCAGTCGCTGATAAGCGTAGGCCACGAGGTACATGCAAAGAATCGTGACGACTAAAACGACCATAGTGATAATCGCTCTGGTTGCGAGTTTGTAGCGAGGATTCAACCACACCAGTGGAAGGGCCAACGGGCCAAGACATAGTAGTGCAATAACCACGACTCCGGTGGCAAAGTACCATTTTTTCGGTCGAGGCCTCAAAGCAGCCCGGCCGGATCCGTCGAGAAACTCGCCGCAGAACCGGCACTTAATGGCTTCTGCCTGAATCTGCTCGGCACAAAAGGGACATTTCTTCATGCAAGTGGTGTCTTTAATTGACTGTTCTTCGCAATCAGATGTGACTAATTCTACTCCCATAATATTGCTTATCGGTTCTTCAGCAAGGTTTCTTTAGAAGCTTCTTGTTCTGCAACGACATCTGCGCATTAAAAAGCCCTGTCCGAAGACAGGGCTTTATCGTTAACAAGTTTCAGTTAAGCCGACAGCGAAAGGCCTGACTTTTCACCGGCCTGTAAGGCCGAGTTCTAGTTATCCCTAGAAAGGAGGTGATCCAGCCGCAGGTTCCCCTACGGCTACCTTGTTACGACTT
>JBHIDV010000241.1:0-4768 GCA_046760285.1 Sedimentisphaerales bacterium | reverse complement strand
TATATTTACTCTCTGCCATTTTTTACCCTTCTGCTTTCGCAGGAATGGCCTTCCTACAAAAGGGTCTGTTATTCCCGCACACGCGCAAGCGGGAATCTATTATCTCGTCGTTATCGTTCTATATATGGGCAAAGCCATCGGTCTGGTGTTAACTACCGGTGATAAAGCTTTCCTTGTTCTGCTCATACCAGTTCCGCCATTTTTCTTCAATTTCCTTAACATTTGCCAGCGTTCGATAGCTCGGCGCATAACGCTCTAAGCCAAAAAGTGGATAAAAAATATCCCTCAATGCGTCAACGGTCCCCTGCGTATAAGTTTCTATTGCATACTCTTTAAATGTGGTCGCCTTTGGAATTATCGGTGCTTTGCGAAGCCTTCCCCTACTCGCTGGATGGCCTGTTATCTTCTGTAAAGCCAGAGCAGCATTCATCTTGGCAAAAAGGTCCCACTTTATCGGCGGAAGCCGCCTGTCCTGAGGGTAAAGCCCACCAACGTCACAGACAATTCTTGGGATTGCAAACGAGAAGGAATACTTCCCCGAAACCCTCACTGCCCGGCTCATGCGTACCGGCAGGTCGTACTCAATTCTCTCAGCGTATCCAGAATAGTCAGACACCAATGACAATATGGTTTGCGAAATCCCCTCAACAAAAAACTTAGAGATCGTATCTAACTCGGACTTGGATATCTCTGCAAATTCTGCCTTAGGCTGGATAGTGATGAAACTTTCGACCAAACGGGGATCGGCTGATACCTTGTTGTCAAATGAATACCATGCTTCCATCAGCTCTGGAACGGAATTGCCAGCATTCATATTCCCTAAGGCAACCGCTGCCTCGTTGCGCACTGCACCGTCTTTGTGCTTTAAAGCCTCTGTTAAAGCTGAGACGACCTTCGGCTGAGACCCATAGAAAGATAACGTTTTAACAAAAAGTGCACGATTCTCCGCCGTATACTCTTCGTCGTATTCCAAATGCGCGATAAGATCATCAATACTTTCTGTTGGCATGTCATGCTGAACGGTCTCGGATATCACTTGGTATGCGGTTTTCCCTGCTAATTTGAGCTCTAATATCTTGGCAAGGGTCGCTTGGTCAATCTCCCCGGATTGGTGGGCGCGGTTTATCTCGGCGTAGGATTTAGTCTTATAAAGTTCGACCATCTCCCTATCAGGTGATCTCATGCATCCAGCGCTCAAGAACAGTACGCATAACAGCCCACAAATTCCGACAATCCAGAATATTCTTTTTAAACCATTTTTCATTTCGACCATTCTCTCCCTACCTGCAACACCATATAATAACGTTATTACCCAACCTCAAATCTCACAAACCGTTTTATCTTGGCTTCACCGCCGGCTTGCTTGGCAGCCTCCTCTAAAACCTGGGCGACAGTCTTGCTGTCGTCCTTGACGAACGGCTGGGCCAGAAGGCAATTCTCGGTGTAAAATTTCTTCATCTTGCCTTCTACGATTTTATCTATGATGTGGGGGGGCTTGTCCTTGACCTGCTCGCGGAAAACAGCTTTTTCCTGCTCGATAGTCTCAGGACCGATGCTGTCTTTATCCAGAGCTAACGGCTTAGTCGCCGTAATGTGCATCGCTATGTCGGCGCCGGTCTGCTTTAGCACATCCGCAGCGGCGACATTTTCATCACTGGTTTCAATCTGAACCATAGTTCCCACTTTTCCATTGAAATGGATATACGTACATATAAGTCCAGGGCCATCCAGCTTGTATTTTGTGAAATCTGCCACCTGTATTTTCTCGCCGGTCTTACTAACAGTTTCGGCCAAAATCTCACGGAATTTTTTTCCATCGAGCGTAGTTTCAAGAATATTCTCAGGGCCCTGCTCAGTTGGACAGGCAACCGCGAAGTCAGCCAGGGCTTGGGCTGTGGCTACAAAGTCATCGCTCTTGGCCACAAAATCGGTCTCGCAGCAAAGGCTGGCCATCGCCGATGTCTTGCCGTCGTCAGTGCTTTTGCAGACCACCAGACCCTGTGAAGTCTCCCGTTCAGCTCGCTTAGCTAAGCTGGCCAGGCCCTTTTTGCGAAGTATCCCTATAGCCTGGTCGATATCGCCGTTGGCCTCAGCAAGAGCATTTTTGCAGTCCATTATTCCTTGGCCAGTAACCTTGCGGAGTTTGGCTACCATCGCCGCTGAGATTTCTGCCATATTAAGACTCCTACATTGTCTCTGTTATATGTCCAACCTGATATCCTGATTCCCGGTATCCTATAGCCTGGTTTGGGACCCCGCCTTGCGGGAGCCCTCCGGATAATCTGATGTCCTAATAGCTATCCGCTCCCTCACGGTCGCGGCTCTGATGGCTGTTGTTCGGTGTCGCCTTCTTGCGAAGGTGATTCTGCGGGCTCTGTTGGGTTCTGCTCAACGGCGCCGACAACCTCGGATTCAGCTTCATCGGCACGGGCCAGGGCCGGCCTCTTGGGGCGGGCCCGCCTCGCTCGGACGGCTGGCTCGGCACGAGCAGGAATCATCGTTTTGCCAATGGCTACTGCATCGGCTAACTCGTTAAGTATCAACTCAATCGCTCTGATAGAATCGTCATTGGCCGGGATCGCTACATCCACTGCGTCAGGGTCTGAATCCGTATCGAGAATCCCCACCGTTGCAATTCCCAGCTTTTTAGCCTCGCGCAAGGCAATATATTCCTTCTTTGCATCCACCACTACCACAGCACCCGGCAGACGCGTCATCCTGCGAACGCCCTCGAGATTACTTTTTATCTTTCGCATCTCGCGTTTGAGTCTGGAGGCCTGCTTCTTACTCCCACTTTCGAGCGTTCCATTCTGCTGCATAGCTTCCAGTTGTTCGAGTCTTTGCAGCCGAGACCGTATAGTTCTAAAGTTGGTAAGCATCCCGCCCAGCCACCGTTCACAGACATAGTGCATGCCACATTTGTTTGCGGTAGCGGCTACCGCCTTTTGCGCCTGACGCTTTGTACCTACAAAGATAACGTCGCTGCCGGAAGAGACCACCTCAGCAAGAAGCTTTCTGGCTATCAGCAAGCCCTTTAAGGTTTTTTTTACATCAATAATGTGGATATTACCGCGTTTGGCGAAAATAAATGGGGCCATTTTGGGATTCCATCGGCTGATGCCATGCCCTAAATGTGCCCCGGCGTTAATCAATTCACGAGCGAGCTGTTTAGCCACAAAAGCCTCCCAACAATTTATAATTTCCCTTACCTGCAACTCAAATTGCAAAAATCAAAAGAAATTAATGCAATTCACCCAGTATGTCAAGAATTTTTATATCAAGAATTTTAGCAAAATACGATAGTATTGGGACATCTTTTGGTATATCTGATAATCCCTTTGCCCTTCAATATGAATCGCGGTGAATGTCTAAACTACCTCGAAAAAGTTTTTAGACAATAACATCGTCATTGCGAACGAAGTGAAGCAATCTCATCTTCACAAGCGTTTGAGATTGCCACGGCCTTTCAGGCCTTGCAACGACTAAACGTGCATGAGCAAAACAACCAATGTCTAAAAACCTTCTAACAGTAGCTTAGATGAGCTTTGGAAAGCAGCCAAAAGCCTTCATATTCTTTAACTTCTAAGTTTTGAAAGCTGTCGCGCTGGACGAATGCAGGTCGGTGTTATTTGTGAGCATATTATAAAGAAGTGAGAGATAGAAGAACAATCTTTGGTCAAAGCTATGGGCGTCTTGCATCTGTCACATTATCAATATCCGGGCCAAAGGCTAAGCAGCAATTGTTTCTGTTCTTTGTCGAAAAATGAATGATAGCCAATCGAACTTTGCGCCGAGGTCAACTAAAAGGCTGCCCGTGCCGGCACGGGCATCGCTCGATTTTGGAGATATGAAGTACAAGCTAATACCAGACCGTAATTATGATGTTAGGTTCGGTCTTTTTGGCCTGGACCTCGCCTGTAGTGGTGTTGGCAAACTTTATATGAACACCCGGGTTTTCCCGCAGCCACTTTTGGACCTGCTCATCCAGAAACTCCATAGCACCGGGGTGCAGCTTTGTAAAGAAGGTCTTTACACCCGTGATTCGGTCGTCCGAAGCCTCTTTCTCCGCAGGCTTTTCCCCGATCGGTTTTTCTACAACTGGCTTTGCTACGGAGGCTTCCCCGCCGCCTCCCAGATTCAAAGGCGAGTGCGAAACTTTCATTTGACTGGTATCATCGTCAAAAGGAATCGGCTTATCGAGGTCTTCATCTCCGGAAAGTTTATGGCTGTCAAAATTATCCATTGACTCTCTCCCCTATTGGTTATGACATCTTGTAACTTACAGAATTAAACCAAGCCATGAACAGTTTCGTGTATCTTTAAGCCTTATTCAGCCTCAGACTTACCTGCTTGTTCTTACTCTGCTTTGGGTTCTTCAGCTTCTGGCTTGGGCTTATTAGTCTGACTTTTGGGGTTTTTGGCTCTGGGGTTGGCTTTTGCTTGTGGCTTTCCAGCTTCTTTTTTGGCCTTTTCAGCTTCAGCCTGGGCTTCTTGGACCTCAGCTTTTAGCTTTTCGATTTCCGCTTCTGCTTTTTCCAGTTTTTCTGTGGCTTCTCTGATAGTGCTTCTGGCCCTGGCCTTTTCTGCCTCAGATTCGAGACGTGCTTTTTCAGCCTCCAGCATCTTTTGCTTGTGCTGTTCTTCACGCGCTTTTACACCGAAGGGGTCTGTAATAGTCTCGTACAGGCCCTCAGGGACGGACGGTTCGTGTTTCCTTCTGATATCTTCGACCATTTCTTGGTTTGGAATACCACCGGTGGAAATGGTC
>JBHIDV010000240.1:0-4844 GCA_046760285.1 Sedimentisphaerales bacterium | reverse complement strand
AGATTGTATTCTTTAATCTTTCGATAGAGTGTTCTTTCGCCGATGCCGAGGATTTTTGCGGCCTTTTCGCGGTTGCCACCAGTTTTGGCTAACGTTTCTATGATAGCTTGTTTTTCCAATTCATTTAGTGAGATCCCTGCTAAACCGGCTGTCGCTCGGGTGGTGTCAGCAGTCAGTTGCGGTCTCTGTGCTATCTCAGGTGGGATGTCAGCCACATCAAGCTTGTCCTTATCGCACATTACCACCATCGTCCTAATGCAATTTCGAAGCTGGCGAATGTTGCCCGGCCAGTGATAGCTGGAAAGAGCCGCCAAAGTGGCATCGGTTATACCGGTAACTTTTGAGCCTATTTCCGCAGCGGCTTGCTTGAGAAAATAATCAGCCAGTTCTGGTATGTCCTCTGCTCTGTCACGCAAGGCCGGCAGGGAAATACTTACGCCCTTGATTCTGAAATATAAATCCTGCCGGAATTTTTTCTCTTCTATAAGCTTTGTCAAATCCTGGTTTGTTGCGCAGATGATACGGACGTCCACCACTACTGGCTTATGCGAGCCCACTGGGAAAACCAGGCCATCTTCGATAACCCGCAGCAGTTTAGCCTGGCAATTCAGTGCCATATCGCCGATTTCATCCAGAAATAGTGTCCCCTTATCAGCTACCTCAAATAATCCTTTTCTGTCACTGATGGCGCCGGTGAATGCCCCTTTGACGTGGCCGAACAATTCGCTCTCTAACAAGGTTTCGGTCAGGCCGGCACAATTTACCGGCTTAAAGGGCTTATCCCGGCGAGGTGAATTGTTATGAATCGCTTTTGCCAGCAGCTCTTTACCTGTTCCGGACCGGCCCTCGATTAAGACCGATATATTGGTTGGTGCCACACGCCGTAGCACCTCGAATATGCCTTTCATAGTGGGATTAGTTCCCCGCACGCCTTCGAATTCAAAGTCCTCTCTGTCTGGTTTGCCGGCTTTAATTTGGCGAAGATATGCGGCTGAGGCCTTTCGGCTGGCCTGGTTTACGAGTGTGCGTAGCTGGTCAATATCGATGGGCTTTACCAGATAATCATACGCCCCCCGTCTTAGAGCCTGCTTACAAGTGTCAATAGTGGCGTAAGCGGTTATTAAAATAACCTCCGTTCTGCTATCGAGCTTTTTGGCTTCTTCGAGTATGGCCAATCCATCAAAATCACCGCCCAATTTCAAATCGGTAACTACAACATCGACCCGCTGATGGTGCATCATCTCTAAGGCGTCTTTGCCGCTGTAAACAGCGATGGCCTTCGCGGGCGATTTCTCCAGCGCTTCGACGATTCCATCTGCGTGCTCTCGCTCGTCATCAACAACCAAAATTATGCAATTTTGCTCTTTCAAGTTGACACCTCGTGACAGTTAGTGTCACCGACCAGCAGAGGCAATTTTATAGTAAATGATGTGCCTACACCTTTCTCGCTGTCGACGGCTATAGTACCCTTATGTGCCTGCACTATTTTTTTTGTGGTCGGCAAACCCAATCCACTTCCCTGGGGCCGTAACGAATAATAAGCATCGAAAATATGGCCCAATTTGTCCGGCGCGATGCCAGTTCCGGTATCGCTGATTTGGAGCACCGCTTCTTTATTTTGCCTGTCCGTTCTTATTATCAGCTCTCCACCATTACTCATTGCTTGCTGGGCGTTAATAAATAGATTCAATACCGCTTGTTTTAGCATGTCTGGGTCAACTTTGCAAACCAGCGGCTTATTATACAAGCTTTGCCGAATAGTTATAGCATGGCTATAGGCCTGCGGCGAGTAGAAATCAATCATGTCACTAATAAGCTCGTTAATATTAATCCTGGCTAATTGTAATTCAGTTCTGTGAATATAACGCAGGAAGCTGTCGAGGATTTGCTCCAGTCTATCGGTTTCTTTTTGAATCACAGCAATTTTGCGAAGTGCCCTGGCAAATCTGTGGTCGCTCTCATGCGGGCCGATTTTGCTCCATTCGGCGGAACTGTCCAGCTCCTCTTTAATAAGTTTCAAATTAACCTTAATGGTAGAAAGGGGATTTTTAATCTCATGGGCAAGCGCGCCTGTCAACTTGCTTAATTCTTCAAGCTCGCCCGCTCCTTCGCTCCGGCGTTGGTTTTCATTTAAGTGCTGCACTTATTGTCCCTCTTTGACTTAAACTCTGGAGAATTTGTTTAGCCGTCGCCGAAACGGCGACGGTCTAACCCCCAGGGCAGGCCTGGGAGCTAAACATCCTTCGCGGTGGTGTTTTTCGGTGGCTAATTTTCTAACCTGCCCCCCTACCGGCATTATTATTTTCTTGCCACAGGCTTTTTTTCGACTCCTGCCCGCATCTCAGCCAGAGCGGCTCTTCGAGAAAGTTTGAATCTGCCCTGCTCGTCGATTGCGATTAATTTTACCGGTATTACATCGCCTACTTTGCAAATATCTTCGACGTTCCTGACATAACCATCACTTAGTTCACTAATATGGCACAAGCCTTCGACACCCGGCGTGATTTCAACAAACACGCCAAAGTCCTTCACGGATACCACTTTTGATTGCCGATAAATTCTACCCACCTGCGGAGGCTGGGTAAGTGATTCGATAATCTCTTTGGCCCTGAGGTGACCGTCACCACCAAAACAACTTATATAAATAGTGCCGTCCTCTTCGATTTCAATGGTGGTATCGGTCTGCTCCTGGATGCTTTTAATCATCTTTCCGGCAGGTCCGATTACTTTGCCGATATACTCAGGGTCGATTTCGACGGTTATCAGCTTAGGTGCGTACTTGCTTAACTCAGCTCTGGGTTTGCTAATGGCCTGGTTCATAATATTTAGTATTTCCAAGCGGGCTGCTCTGGCCCTTTCCAACGCCTCGACCATAACATTGTGGGCCAGGCCCTGCGCCTTTATATCAAGTTGTATTGCTGTAATACCGTCAGCGGTGCCAGCGATTTTGAAATCCATATCACCAAAACTGTCCTCCTCGCCGATGATATCGGTCAACAGTTCATATCGGCTGTTCTCGTCACTGACCATCCCAATCGATATGCCGGCGACTGCTTTGCTGATGGGAACGCCGGCATCCATTAGAGCCAGCGAACCACCACAAACCGAGGCCATGGAGCTGGAGCCGTTCGACTCGGTAATGTCCGAAACTACTCGGATAGTGTAGGCAAATTTTTCTTCGGGCGGCTTTACCGACTCCAGCGCTCGTTCTGCCAGGACTCCGTGACCAATTTCTCTTCGACCGGGTCCGCGAACCGGCCTTACCTCGCCCACGGAAAACGGCGGAAAATTGTAATGCAGTGTAAAACTCTGAGCGTACTCATCTAATAAACCATCTATAATCTGCGCATCCCTGATGGTACCAAGGGTTACACTGACCAGTGCTTGCGTTTCTCCCCGTGTGAATAAGGCTGAGCCGTGAGCTCTGGGCAGAATGCCTACTTCACAGGTAACGGGACGAATATCCTTATAGCCTCTGCCATCCGGCCGTCTGCCCTCCAGAAGCAGTTTGCGGACAACCTGGCCCTCTATCTTCTCAAAGATTCGCTTGAGCATCGCTTTATCACATTTTAGCCCAGCTACATTTTGCGAAACATTCGCCACATCCGAGGTGATATTATCGGGTTCGAGTGTCTGTTCAGTGGCACAGTATTCATCGCAAATCTGCTCAAAGAATTCCTGCACAGCCGCATTGCGTTCTTGCTTGCTTGGTATCTGCTTGAGTTGGTATAGTTTGTCCTGTATCTGTGAGTTAATGTGTGAGTAGAGCTGTTGGTCAATCTCTACAAGAGGGACTTCTTTTTCTACACCTACCTTTTCGCGGAGCTCTTCGATCATTTCGCATACCTGCACGACGATTTTCTGTGCCGTCAGAACAGCTTCAGCTATTATCTGTTCCGACATTTCTTTGGCGCCGACCTCAATCATATTTATTGCTTGTTTGTGGCCGCCAAGAAGCAAGTTCAGGGGGCTTTCAGCCAGTTGCTTATGCGTGGGATTGACCACGAACTGGCCGTTGATTCTGCCCAATCTGCAGGCCCCCATAGGTCCTAAGAAGGGGATTTTGCTTATGGTAAGTGCCGCACTTGCCCCTATCATCGCCGGCACATCAGGGTCATTATCACGGTCGGCGCTCAAAACGGAGGCGATAATCTGAACTTCCTGCATATAATTATCAGGGAATAAAGGCCGAATTGGTCTGTCAATCATCCTTGCAGTTGTAACTTCCTTGGTGCTGGGCCTTCCTTCTCGCTTAATAAAGCCGCCTGGGAATTTGCCTGCTGCGCTGGTTTTTTCGCGATATTCGACACTTAGCGGGAAAAAATCAATATCTTCACTTCTGGGCGGTGCGGTTACCGCGGCAACAAGAACAACGGTCTCACCGTATTGAACTACCACGGCTCCGTCTGCTTGCTTTGCTATTTTGCCGGTCTCGATGGATAAGGTTCTGCCCCCAATTTGTCTTTGGACTCTGCAGACATCAAACATATACTACCTCATTTTCGTTCTGCGTCGTGCGTGATGCGTATCGCGTAAATTAAATATAGACGCAATACGATATACGCAATACGCACGAGGATTAATTACTTTCTCAAGCCGAGCCGAGATATGATTTCTTGATAACGGTTTACGTCTTTTTTGCCTATATACTTGAGCAATGCTGCTCTGGCTCCAACCATTTTCAACAAGCCCCGCCTGGAGGTATGGTCTTTGGGATGAGTCTTGAGATGCTCGGTCAGATTATTAATCTTCTCGGTCAATAGAGCAATCTGCACTTCAGGTGAACCGGTATCTGACTCATGCGTCTGGAAATCGCTGATAATCTTGTTTTTGTCCTGCTTCGT
>JBHIDV010000239.1:0-4858 GCA_046760285.1 Sedimentisphaerales bacterium | reverse complement strand
ACTAGTACACTGTTTCATAATTCCCTCGACTATGCCGTCTTTTCGGCCAAGCGAAACTAACCGAGAAATATGTTAAAATAGGCAATATCCATTTTCCCCTTAGTCGAGCTATTTGTGAAATGCTGTATTAGGCAGCGAAGGCGATAAGAACAATGCGATTCTGTGTGGTTGTGGCTACAATATCCGCAGACTCCTGCGGGTCCTTATATTTTGGCTTTACAAAATTCTTTTTGCTGAACGGTTCTATCGTCCAGTTGTGTTGGTAGTCGTTACTCAAAATCAAATTTAATCGACTTTTTCAGGGCCTATTAAATAGGAGACAGTGAGGAATGGCGGTTCTCTAAATCGGCCATTAGCCACAGCAGATAGTGTCATTTAGAAAATCAACAGTTTGTGTACAGAGCCCTAATAGAGACAATCAAAAGGATATGGAATGTCCCTGCTGGTTTTTTTATTGAAAGTCAAACAATGATTGGGTCTTAATCATTGTTACCTGGTCTGGATAAGCCGCAAAGGTGTGGATGTGCAGTTCACTGTGTCTGGCCTCGAAATCAATGTAGCAGAACGGCTGCAGTCCCCCCATCTCTAACTCCGGAAATTTGACAAATAAACCCCGCTTTCGGGCAAAGTGCTCCAGGTCGGTGTAGCTCTGCCGATATAAATTGGGACTCATCTTCTCCACCTGGAAGTCGGTCATATAACTTATACCTTGGCTCAAGGTGCATTTATGAGTCCGGGGGCCACGGAACTGAAAACGCTCAATCAAACCTCGATGTGGCAGCATCTGGCCAGGCGTGCTTACCACTTCACTGAGACACATATCCTCGGCAAAGACACTCACCACATGAGTACAGCCCGTAACCCATATGAGCGCCTCATATTTCTCTGTTTTTAGTTTCCGGCTGGTATAGATTTGAAAAAGCTCGGGATGTAACGGTCTTTGAAAAAGGCTGAAAGTCAATTGGTCAATTGCTACATTGATTTGTGGTAATTCCATAACAAAAATCCCGAAACACGAAACCTCGATTTCAGCATTATTATACAAAGATTGCTAAAATTTTTCAAGAGCAATATCAATACTGATAACGGTGATATATGCACTTATGGGACGATTATGTTGCAAGCTCTGCCGGCTAAAAGAGTAATAGCAGAAAAATTTTTTGAAAAAAATTCCAAAAAACAGGCGGGGCCGTGATTTTTTACTGCTGAAAAAAAACCGTGTTGATAATGGCGGCAATAATATCGTAAAAGGCATGGGTTCCAGCGGTAATTCCGAAACCCCGAATGGCAAAAAGAACCGCAAAGTAAACACCGGCGATGGTCCTAAAACTAAACTCCGGCCAATTAAATGGAGTAGTTGCCGCAAATTGGCCGTTGACAAAGACTATATGATGATGGGCGCTAAATAGTGCTGCCGAAATAAGAACCGAAAGTATAACCGAGTTTTTATGATCGAGCCTGATTAGATCCTGAAACAGCATCATCAAAAGGCATATCAAAATCAGCCTAAAAATAAGTTCTTCGTAAATCCCAGCTCCTATTCCGGTGACAATATTAGCCACCAAGGATTTGCTTTTCACAGTATTACTGCTGGTTTTTATACCTGCCGACAATGAAATATCATCGGCAACCACAGAGCAACTTGTTACTGTTTCGATTTGTATTTCTGTTGTATTGTAGGTGGCTTGGCTAAGTTCTTTTTTAGATTCAGTTGGACCGCTTAATAACAAACTCAACACAATCAGCGGTACCGAAAGCAAAATACACTCGATGGTCATCGGCCCGACATCATTAAGGCTGAAGTACCATCGTTTGCGTGACACTAATTGTAGTGCTATCAAAACTATCACCACTGTCAAAGGAGGCATCACCCATGCAAACTTGCTGCCCAGTCCCAGGTATTCGTCAAGAAAACTTTGCAACCATATGAACGCTACCACACGGTCTTGAGTTTGCTCCAGTACATCGGTATTAATCAAAATCGTTCCTAACTCGTAGAAAGCAATAAACGGCAGTAGAAAAACAAGAGCATAAATTGGCCGAGACGTCCGTTCAAGATAGGAATCTTGCACAAAGTTAAACAGTTGACTCGTGCTGTACTTGTATTTATCTACCATTGTATTATTTCTTACCATGCGAATTTTTTATCATTCTCGCAAAACTTGTCTTTGCGCAAATGGGCAATGGAATTGATCCTTTGACTTTTAATTTTTCAGAGTTTACTTCAAGCAAGCTGAAATTACAATAGTCAAAAAATTGGCACTTGTAGAATGGCAATTGACACTATGATAAACGAGATACTGATTGAGATTTATCAACTACTTTTCGACCGTTTTGGCCCCCAGCACTGGTGGCCGGGTGATACTCAGTTTGAGATAATCATCGGAGCCATCTTGACTCAAAATACAAACTGGGCTAATGTCGAAAAAGCAATAGCAAATCTAAAATCGGCTGACTATTTATCCCCTGAGGAACTCCATCATCTGGACCTGCCACGGCTGGCTGAGCTTATTCGGCCGGCTGGTTACTTTAACATAAAAGCAAAACGGCTAAAAAATTTCATAAACTGGCTCTTTGATAATCACGGTGGCGAGTTATCAAATCTTGAAAGCATTGATACCGAGCGATTACGAACTGAGCTTTTAGCTATAAAGGGTATTGGCAGAGAAACTGCTGATTCGATCCTGCTTTACGCTCTGGATAGACCCATTTTTGTGGTGGACGCCTATACCGCGCGAGTTGCCATCCGTCACGGACTAATCGAGCTGGATGCCGATTATGAGCAACTGCGCCAATTGTATCAATCGAACTTGCCGGAGGATGTACAGCTTTTCAATGAGTACCATGCACTGTTAGTAAAAGTGGGCAAACTATTCTGCAAGCCCAAAGCCCAGTGTCCCGGCTGCCCACTGGAAAAACTGCCCCATAATCCTGATATTGAATATTTTTAAGCTTCATCACAGCATCGTCACAGAATTATGCTTTGCCAGCTTAAGAATCCTTGACGGGCTCAGGTTTATAGTGCAAAATTCCAAGTGGTCAACGCAGGTTCGTGCATAACCTAACATCAAAACTCGAATTGAAAAGGGCTATACCATGAAGAAAATGTTCTGCTTAATGCTGTTGCTTGCTGGGCAAAGTGTTTTTGCTCAAAGCAGCGATTATTTTAACCTCCCATACGGTGAAGTACTTGCCGAATCAACTGAGCAAGTTGGCTTGTGGTGGGCATCTTCCGGCTGGAAGATAAGTCAGGACAAGCCACTGCCCGAGACGAAGGGCCCAGCCATTATGATACGCGCCGCCCGTAACGAAGCTGAAGCTGCGCAATTGATAGTTCGGCCAACCATTCCTTTAAGAGGCTTTATCGCTCGAGCTAAGTCTCTGACCGGACTCACTGGGGCTGTTATCCCTGCTGAAAACATTGAAGTGCTCAGGGTGCGATACGTTAATGTCACGCAGCCGACCGACAAAAGTTCCGTACCCGGTCTCTGGCCGGACCCGCTGCCGCCCTTCAAGGGGCCCGTCGAGCTGGAAGCTAACAAGAATCAGCCGTTTTGGGTCCGCGTGAAAGTCCCACGCCAGGTCCCGGCGGGGATCTATACTGGCAATATTAGCATTACTGCACAAGACTATAAGGCGAATGTCACGCTGCGCGTGGAGGTGTATGATTTCGTGCTTCCTGACCGTATGACCTGCACCACTGCCTTCGGTTTTTCGCCGGGCAATGTATTCCGCTATCAGCGACTTTCTGACGCCCAGCAGAGACGGCAGGTTCTTCAGAAGTACTGGGCCAACTTCAGCGCCCATCACATCTCACCTTACGACCCGGCACCGCTGGATAGGTTCAGTGTCACCTGGCCCAAAATCACTGAGTCAATTAAGCCTGAGCAGCTTAAGCCGACGTTCGATTGGACGGCCTGGGATAAGGCGATGCAGCGAGCGATCAACCAATATCACTTCAACTCCTTCCGGCTGCGTATTCCGGGACTGGGCGGTGGAAGTTTTCACGCCCGATATGAGCCAAAGCTACTTGGCTTTACAGAAGAAACACCACAATACCAGGCTGCTTTTAACGCCTACTGCTACCAGCTTGCCGAGCATCTCCGACGCAAAGGCTGGCTCGACGAGGCCTATGTTTATTGGTTCGATGAGCCTGCTCCTAAGGATTACGAGTTCGTTATGAATGGTTTCCGCAAGCTCAAGCTGGCAGCCCCCGCTCTAAATCGCATGCTCACTGAGCAGGTTGAGCCGGCACTTATCGGCGGACCAAACATTTGGTGTCCTGTTTCCTATAACTACAAACACGAACCGGCGGAACAGCGCCGTCGGTATGGCGAAAAATTCTGGTGGTATGTTTGTACTGGACCAAAAGCACCGTATTGCACTTTGTTTATTGACCATCCCGGTACCGAACTGCGAGTCTGGCTGTGGCAAACCTGGCAGCGCAAAATCGATGGCATTCTGGTCTGGCAGACCAACTACTGGACCAGCTCCGCGGCCTATCCCGACCCTGAGCATCCCCAGAACCCCTACGAAGACCCCATGGGTTGGCGGTCTGGCTACAGTACGCCCAAGGGCAAAAAGAGACCGTGGGGCAATGGCGATGGCCGATTCATTTATCCGCCCGAAGCCGCTGCAGATGCCCATCCAGCCGAGCCGGTTCTTGACGGGCCGGTCGATAGTATCCGCTGGGAAATGCTCCGCGACGGCCTCGAAGATTACGAGTATCTGGCGATGCTAGCCAGACTACTCAAAGCCAAGAAAGACAAGCTCACCGCCCAGCAGTACCACAAATTTGCTGCCTTGCTTGAGGTTCCTGAAAGCATCACCAAGGATATGACCACATTTACCAGAGACC
>JBHIDV010000238.1:0-4866 GCA_046760285.1 Sedimentisphaerales bacterium | reverse complement strand
TTCATGGAACACCTCCATGTGCACGATAGTTTTGTTTTTAGATAGTATCGGCACATGGAGGTTATTTTTTGCAGCCGTCATACAAAAAATTGGGTCATCACGAGCTATCTGTTTTTGAGCATGAGTACCCAGTCATTGTGATCCATAGTTTTGAATGTTTGAGGTGTTTTTTTCACTTTGCCCGCATCAAGCCAGCCACCGGTGCGGCCGTGGTACCAGCGAGCAATTAATCCTCTTTTAAGGCGGTCGGTTTTTAGAGTGACGGACCCGCCTTCTGGCAGATAAACCACCACCAGGTCTCCCTCTTTTGATTTTGCCGCTGCCATGAATTTGGAGGCATCTTTTTTACCCGGTTGTTCGACAAGAATTTCCGGTGCAGGAATTAGCCGCCACCATTCGATTGACCTGAAGAATTGATGCAGGTATTTCATGCTAAACGCGCCGGGAAGGTCTTTCGCAACGTGCCACGGCGAGCCAAGGCCGCTGCGAAGATGATCCGCTGGAGCCTGCACCTTGGTATGCCAGCCCCATATCCCCTGGCCGCCGTATGTTACTCCTGCTGTTGGAGAGACCAGCAGACTCCAATATGCGGCGCGGCGGACAGAATGGTCTGTATGGGCTTTGCGATAAGTGTAACCATTATGAGCCTCATAATTAGGTTCTATATTAATTACAGGCAGGTTAGGTTTGTTGTTCCATTCGGTGGCAGGTGGTCCCTGGTTCAGCCATCGGAACGTCTTTTCGTCATCGCCGTGCCCGCTCTGGTAACCAACAAAGCTATACCACGGCTCATTGCGAAATTCCTTTCCCACCCAGCTTTTACCTCTTACATGCATAGTGGCTAAACGGTGTTGGTCCTTGTTAAACACCGCTCGGCCGATCCGCTTCCAGGTTTCCGCATTTTTTCCGCTGTAATTGCCGTCCCCACCGAGGAACCAGACTACTTGATGGGCGCCGTATCTGGCTATCATGTATTCGGCCAATACGATTTTCTGGTCTTCGGGTAAATAATAGCCCGGATTGGTATCACCGCGAATGGCCCAAAGTAAAACCGGTACGGCGAGAAGGCCTGCTTCATTGATAGCATCGACGTATTTGTCCATTCGCTGAAAAAAAGCAGGGTTGACGGAGATTTTCTCTTTCCCGATGAAGGTGGGGTTTCCGTCCGCATCTGTCGGCGTCATGCGCCATTGTGTTAGAACAAACTGAATGGCGGTGAAGTCCTTTTCCACGCGGTCTTTGAGAAAAACCTGCCAATCCTTGAAATCCGAGAGCAATGGACCACACCAGACGGTATCGGCCAGCCAGAAGAAGGCTGTGCCGTCAGCGTGCTGGATAAACGTGTGGTTCTTAGCCAGTTGCAATTCGCCATGCCGAAAAAGGGGAAGGTCGCCCTCATATTTTTTACATTGGAACGAGCCGATTTGATGGTGAAGCCCTTTATTGTCTATATCGGAACACGATGTTCTATACGTCCATTTGCCTATGTCATCCGGTGAAAAACGTACCCGCCATGTGCGTTTTCCATCCCAGAAGGCCAGCATCGTCCTTTTGCTGCCTTTAGCTGAGGTGAATTCCACCTTCAATCGAACATCCTGAACAGGATTTTCATAATACTTTGTACTCTCAAAGGCTGTTTCAAAGATTGTCCATTGTTGGACGCTTCTTTTTTCTTCACTGCAAGCATCGATGGTGAAAAGTGAAATACACATGATGGTTGCCAGAACTACCACGTCTAAGAAATCTTTTCCTGCTATGGCCTCGGCCTTCGCCGTCCGAAGGACGCCTAATGGCGGAACGAGTTCCAAAAAACCATTCATAATCTTCTCCTGTACGGCTCAAACTAAGCAGTTTTTGGGCCAAACATTGCTACAAAATATTACTTTGACCAAATTATAATACAGTTTGTCATCTGAGTCCACCGCGCTCTTGTGGTAGGGGGGCGGCTGCCGATTATTACAAAATTCAGAGCCGATTGCTGCTATAATCTTACTTTGCGTCCGGAAATCAATCGCTTCTTGGCTTATTAGCGGACATAGCAGAAGGAATTTTCGTCATTGCCCAGGATTCTTTTCAACCGCTCTTGACTTTTAACAGCAGTTATGTTATTCTATATTAACTACACGGAGGGCAAAGTCACCAGTGTTAAATGGCAAATCGCGATAGGTGGCACGGCCATCCTCTCGACTTTGCTCGGGATAGGCTTGGCCGTGTTTTCATGGGCTGGAAGCCCGTGCCACAAGCGATGTGTTTATAGAAGAAAGGCCTTAAAAATGGAAAGGAAAAAGAGATTTGATGCGAAAAAGCTCAATACCAGATTAGCCTGCCCGCCGTACCATCCCGGCCTAAAGAGGGGTCCTTCACAGGGTACTCTGGGCAGGCGGGCTTTAGCTGTGCTAATAGTGGCGATTAGTCTGGTTTTAGTTGGGTCCGGATGTGGCTGGCAAACCACGAGAAGTAGTCAGCTTAAATTGCAAAGCATAGTGGACAGCCATGCTCAACAAATAGCCAGCAATATGATACGTATGGAAGAGATTACTCAAGCTGTAAACGATATTGCGCAGAACCAGACTAAATTACAAGAACAAATTGTAGCTGTACAAAATGACACTGACCTGCTGCGTGAGAATATGATAACTGTGCTTAAACAGTTAAAAGAGCAGCTTGCCCAAATTGGCTCACAAATTAGCTCGGCGCCGATGGTGCAAAAATAAAACTTTTATTCTAAAGAATAAGTTCAAACTTAGCTGTCCCTCATTTGTCATAACTACTCTTAAAGTTAACTTACACAGATACAAACCTACGATGCTCTCGGCCTCCAGCTTGGACTACGTGATGCGGATAATCATACCTTCCTTTTAGATAGGATTAACAGGATTATATTTTGGGGCATGTTTTATCCTGTAAATCCTGTCCGAAAAGCACAAATTTTTCTTGGTGAAAACGCAGCTAATTTGGTATAATTGTTACAAATGGAATGGATTGGGTCTTGCGTCTTGGTTTTCTCAGATGCCGAAATCTCATTTTTCATAGAGGAGAAAATTATTCTATGCGAGGTACTTATTTGTAGTGTGGATTTTGTGCCGTAGAATCAAGTTATTTTAGACGGGATTAACAAGATTTTGTTTTATTTAGCTGGTCTTCTATCCTGTAAATCCTGTCCGAAAATACAAATTCCTATTCTATCCGGTTACCAATTACCAAATGTTTGAGAAAGGAGGACAATTATGTGTAAGAAAGTGATTTATTTGGCTTATATGGTGAATGTGTTAAATTTGGAGGTGTGCAAAATGTACTCTACTCGGAAAGCTCGGAAAGTAAGTTTGTTTAGGGATTTTGTGCTGGCGGTGTTTCTGGCGTTTGTGGGTTACATGCTTACGACCACGCCTGCTGCTTATGCCGGGGGCGGATATGCCTTGGTATTTGATGGGGTGGATGATTATATGGATGCGGAGAATATCTATGAGAAACTTTCACAATTAACTGTTGAGTTCTGGATGTGGAGGCCTGAGTCGACAAGCGACGCATATCGTCATATCCTGGGCAATAACCAAAGGCATTCTTTCGTAAAACCAATTACCCCCTCAAAAGAAGGATTTAGATTTTTGAAACGATTGTCACCTGTGGGCAATCTACAATTTAGGGTCTATGAGGCAGAGCACAATGCCGGAAACGTCCTGAGTATCAATACCGTTGTCAACGAAGAATGGGTTCATATAGCTGGGGTTTTCAATGCAGGCAAAAATATTATGAAGATTTATGTAAACGGTGTTGAGGAAGCTAGTGCCGATGTTGGCGGGGCTGCTCACACTGGTATCGGAACTCGTTTTAGGATAGGGCAAAATACCAGTGGAGAACTGTGCGTACCCGGGACAATAGTCGACGAAGTCCGCATTTGGAATTATGCCCGCACCCCGGAACAAATCCAGGAATACATGAGCATAGAACTCTCCGGCAGTGAAGATGGATTAGTCGGTTACTGGAAATTAAATGAGGGAGAAGGAGCGACGGTCTTTGACCATTCGCCTAATCAAAACCACGGGACTATCGCAGGTGCTACTTGGACAACGGAAGCTGCGCCTGTTGCGGCGGGCCGATGGTTTGCCTACCACCCCGGTCCGGCTGGTGAGGCGACGGATGTGCCGCGAGATGTGACCCTTAGCTGGACGCCGGGAGTGTTCGCTAACACACATGACGTATATTTTGGAACCACGTTCAACGATGTCAATGATGCTGACAGAACCAATCCACTGGGCGTACTGGTCAGTCAAGACCAAGACGCCAATACGTATGACCCGGTGGGTGTTCTCGACTTTGGCCAGACCTATTATTGGCGGGTCGATGAGGTCAATGGCCCACCAGATTTTACGGTATACGAAGGTAGTGTCTGGCAGTTTACCACTGAACTATTTTCTTATCCCATCGAGAATATAACTGCCACGGCTTCCAGCCAGTTCAACGCAGACACCGGGCCGGAAAATACCATCGACGGCTCAGGACTGGATGTTAATGACCTACACTCCACTGAGGAGACAGGTATATGGGTTAGCAGCATGACCGGGCCGCAGCCGACCTGGATACAGTATGAGTTTGACCGGGTTTACAGACTGCACCAGATGTGGGTATGGAACCATAATACCTCCATTGAGCTTGTTCTCGGTTTTGGGATCAAAGCTGCTACCGTTGAGTATTCAATCGATGGTGCCAACTGGACTACATTGGGTACTACCCATGAGTTTGCCCGGGCCCCTGGTTTACCCGGCTATGCACACAATACCACTGTTGATTTTGGTGCAGTGCCAGCAAAGTACGTCAAGATCACTGCTAATAGCAACTGGGGAGGCGTTCTGCCCCAATATGGTCTCA
>JBHIDV010000237.1:0-4889 GCA_046760285.1 Sedimentisphaerales bacterium | reverse complement strand
GAGTTCTATTTCGGCGGCACGGCTGGTCGCCAGCCGGCTCGCCAGATCGCAGAAAAGTTCTACGCGGACCATAAACCATCCGGTAAATACAAAGGTGTCGATACCTACATAGATTTTCGAGAGATGCTGCAGGAGCGAAAAGATATTGATGCGGTTTTGGTAGCGACACCGGACCATGTCCATGCAGTTGCCTCGATGATGGCGATGAAGATGAGCAAGCACGTTTACTGCGAAAAACCCTTGACCAATACAGTATATGAGTCCCGCCGGCTTGGTGAGGCGGCCCGTAAGTACAAGGTTGCTACCCAAATGGGAAATCAGGGACAGGCCTCAGAGGGCACTCGTCTGATGTGCGAATGGATTTGGGATGGAGCAATCGGCCCGGTGCGGCAAGTATATGCCTGGACCGATAGACCTGGTGGGCGTTGGCCGCAGGGTGTTGAACGTCCTAAAGAAACTCCGCCTGTACCTAAAACGCTGGATTGGGACAAGTGGTTGTGTGTTGCCCCATATCGGCCATATCACCCGATTTATCTGCCGTTCAGATGGCGAGGATGGTGCGATTTCGGAACAGGCTCTCTTGGAGATATGGGTTGTCATGTTTTGGACCCTGTTTTCAGAGCTTTGAAGCTCACGTCCCCAACGACGGTCAGAGCTGAGTCCACCGCTTTCAATCACGACTCGTACCCCTTGGCCTCTACCGTTTATTATGAATTTCCAGCCCGGGGCGATATGCCGCCGGTTGAGCTAACCTGGTATGATGGTGGAAGGTTGCCAGAGCGGCCCAAAGAGTTAGAAGCCGGCAGGAAAATGCCAGAAAGCGGTACTATATTTGTAGGTGACAAGGGCAAAATCATCAGTGACGAGTATAGTGGTGCTCCCCGTATTATACCTGAGTCAAAGATGAGGGCATACAAAAGACCACCTAAAACATTGCCCCGCTCACCGGGCCATCATAAGGAATGGGTTGAGGCTTGTAAAGGTGGCCAACCGCCAGGGTCAAACTTTGAGTTTGCTTCCTTTTTGACGGAAGTTGTTTTATTAGGTAACGTGGCGCTGTATGCAGGCAAGAAACTATATTGGGATGGCCCGAACATGATGATCACCAATGTCCCAGAAGCTAATGCTTATCTACACCGTTCATATCGTGACGGTTGGACGTTATAGCTACGCTAAGTTTAACAATAGTGAGCATCCAGAATAAAAATAGAAAGTGCCATTTTGTTTAAGGGAAAATTATTATGAAAGACAAGAAAGAAGCGAATAAACAACAAAACACAACGTTTTCTCGGCGTGACTTTATGGGTGGTGCTGCAGCAGTAGCAGCGTTTACCATTGTTCCCCGATATGTGTTAGGAGGTCCTGGTCGTAACCCCCCGTGCAATAAACTGAATATCGCCGGTATTGGCGTTGGAGGCCGGGGCAGCGGCGATTTGCAAGCCGTCAGCAGTGAAAACATTGTCGTGCTGTGTGATGTAGACGCCGACAGAGCAAAGGCCACGTTCAAAAAATACCCCCGGGCTAAGAGGTACAAAGATTTCCGCAAGATGCTGGAAAAGGAGGACAAAAATATCGACGCAGTAGTGATAGCCACCCCAGACCATGTGCATGCCGTGGCTGCAATAACGGCGATGAAGATGGGCAAGCACGTCTATTGCGAAAAACCTATGGCTCACACCATCTTTGAAGCTCGCGAAATGACCAGAGTAGCCCGCCAGATGCGAGTGGTTACCCAGATGGGCAACCAGGGACACGGTGGTGAGGGCCTCCGGCTGACCTACGAGTTCATTCATGATGGGGCAATCGGCACAGTCCGCGAGGTGCATGTCTGGACCGATAGACCCGGCGTGCCGGAAAGAGCATGGTGGCCTCAGGGTGTGGATAGACCTAAAGATACACCACCCGTACCAGATACACTGGACTGGGATGTATGGCTTGGCCCCGCGCCTTGGCGAGCGTATCATCCTGCCTATGTACCCTTTAAATGGCGAGGATGGTTTGATTTTGGCAGCGGGGCAATGGGGGATATGGCGGTGCATAACGCTGACCCAGCCTTTTTCGCTCTGGACCTTGATGCACCCACAAAGGTCGAGGCCCAGAGCAGCCCGGTCAACAATGAGACGTTCCCGAAGTGGTCTATCATCACCTATTATTTCCCGGCTAAAGGCAGCCGACCGCCTGTCAAGCTCGTTTGGTACGATGGCGGCAAGTTGCCTCCGAGACCAGAAGAGCTCGAAGAAAGACGCAAGCTGGGCAGCAATGGTATTTTGTTCATCGGAGATAAGGGAAAACTTTTGGGACCCAGCCATGCTGGTGTACCCAGGTTAATACCCGAATCTAAGATGAAGGAATACGGTCGTCCGCCGAGGATGCTGGAGCGCTCCATCGGCCATCACAAAGAATGGATCCAGGCTTGTAAAGATAATAAACCTGAAAATGCCAAGTCTGGTTTTTGGTACTCCGGTCCATTCACAGAAGCCCTATTGGTGGGCAACCTGGCAGTGCGGCTGGGCAGGCCAGTTGAGTGGGATGCTAAAAAAATGCGGTCTCCGAATGCCCCTGAGGCAGATAATTACATTACTAAGTTCTATCGGCTGGGATGGACTCTGTGATGGTTAAATGGTTAGATACTTACCAATCACCAGTTACCAGTTACCAGTAGAGGAGTTAAATTGTGAAAAAGAGAAAAATCTCCAGACGTAATTTTTTGGGTACTGCTGCTACAGTGGCAGCGTTTACGGTTGTCCCTCGCCACGTGCTGGGAGGTCCAGGTCACAATCCGCCGAGTGAGAAGCTAAATATAGCTGGTATCGGCGTAGGTGGACGCGGAGGCAGTGTCTTGCAGGCTGTGGAAAGTCAAAACATTGTCGCTTTGTGCGATGTGGATTTCAAGCGTGCAGCAGGCGCCTTTAGGCGCTACCCCAATGCCAGACGGTACCGCGACTTCCGTAAAATGCTGGATAAGGAAGAAAAAAATATCGACGCAGTGACCGTGGCCACACCGGACCATATCCATGCTGTTGCTTCTATGGCGGCTATCAGAAGGGGCAAGCATGTGTACTGCGAAAAGCCCCTGACGCATTCGGTATATGAAGCTCGCAAGCTCGCCGAGGCTGCCCGCGAGCACAAGGTTGCTACGCAGATGGGAAACCAGGGCCAGGCATCGGAGGAAACCCGGCTGATGTGTGAGTATATATGGGATGGAGCGATTGGGCCGGTGCGCCAAGTTCACGTTTGGACCGATAGGCCTTTGAGAGGTTTGCATAATGTTTACTGGCCGCAAGGTGTCGAGCGGCCCCAGGATACGCCACCGGTGCCTGAGGGTTTGGACTGGGACCTGTGGCTCGGACCAGCTCCGTATAGGCCTTATCATCCCGCTTATGTGCCGTTTAAATGGCGCGGCTGGTGGGATTTTGGAACAGGTGCATTAGGGGATATCGGCTGTCACAGCCTCGATCCGGTATTCCGCGCCCTGAAGCTCGGGCATCCTACGAGTGTACAAGCCACCTCAACTTTGGTCAATACCGAAACATATCCTGTGGCTTCTACGGTGCATTACCAGTTCCCTGCCCGGGGTGATATGCCCGCTGTCAAGCTGACCTGGTACGATGGCGGACTGAGGCCGCCAAGGCCCGATGATATGGAACAAGGCGAACAAATGGGCACAGGCGGCATCTTTTTTGTGGGCGATAAAGGCAAAATGCTCGGTCACAGACTTATACCACAATCACGAGCAAGAGAATATGGCAAGCCGCCACAGTTACTGCCGCGCTCACCGGGGCATTTCGTGGAGTGGATTGAGGCTTGCAAAGGCGGCAAACCAGCCGGTTCCAATTTCGACCATGCTGGAACTTTAGCCGAAGTCGTTTTACTGGGCAATGTTGCTTTGCGTCCAGAGCTGAGGGAGAAATTGACACGGACGAGGTTGCTCTGGGATGGCCCGAATATGAAGATTACTAATGTGCCCGAAGCCAATGAATTCCTGCACCGCAAATACCGTGAAGGTTGGACCTTGTAATGTAGCACAAGCTTCCAGCTTGTGAAATTATAATCACAACCAAGATGGTTGTGCTACTTCACGAATTACCAATTAAAAGGAGAAGAAGATATGGAAAAATGTGTAAAACTAAATATTGCTTTTATGGTGTTTGCTATTTGTTTTTGCCTACCCGAGGTGTACGCCGGGGGCCCCGCTGAAAATCAGGAGAACTGGCGTTTGGCAATGCAGGCGTACAGTTTCAACCGCTTTACGTTCTATGAGGCAGTAGAAAAGACAAAAGCGTTGGGTCTGCGCTATATCGAAGCTTACCCGGGTCAACGACTCTGCAAGGAAAAGCCGGATGTCAAGACTAATCATAATATGTCCTCCCAGGATAAGAAGGAAATGCTGCAGAAGCTGCGCGAAGCTGGTGTTAGGCTGGTAAATTATGGCGTGGTAGGACTGCCAAATAATGAGGCAGAATGCCGAAAGGTATTTAATTTCGCCAGGGACATGGGCATTGAGACGATTGTCTCAGAGCCGCCGGAGAAAGCGTTCGACCTGATAGAGAAATTATGCGAAGAATACAAGATTAACGTGGCAATTCACAATCATCCCCAGCCATCTCATTACTGGAATCCGGATACTGTGCTAAAGGTTTGCCAAGGACGTAGTCGGCGTATCGGAGCCTGCGCCGATACCGGACACTGGATGCGTTCAGGTGTCAATCCAGTGGAGGCACTGAAAAAGCTCAAAGGTCGCATCAT
Organism: Sedimentisphaerales bacterium; assembly: GCA_046760285.1. Taxonomy (GTDB): domain Bacteria; phylum Planctomycetota; class Phycisphaerae; order Sedimentisphaerales; family Anaerobacaceae; genus JBHIDV01. The sequence goes on along the minus strand of JBHIDV010000237.1, from coordinate 143 downwards.
TAGCCTGCACTTCAAAGACCTAAATGAGTTCGGCAATCGCAAGGCACACGATGTTATATGGGGTACAGGAGCAGGCGATGCCAAGGCTATGTTAGCTGAGCTTGACCGGCAGAACTTCAAAGGCGTCTTCTCCATCGAATATG
>JBHIDV010000236.1:0-4931 GCA_046760285.1 Sedimentisphaerales bacterium | reverse complement strand
AATGGTAAGCGTTCATCCAATTTTGAGTAATTGAAGTAAACTTTAGTAAACACTTGTCTTTGTCCGATAATAGTTCGATGGACAAAGACGCATATATAAAGCAGTTGGAAGAGGAAAACGCGAGGTTGAAAAAGCGGAACGAGCAGTTGGAAAGACGTATCGAAGAACTGCAACAGCTTTTGGCAATAAACTCCAGAAATTCGTCCAAACCGCCATCCCCTGATCCGCCCGCAATATCTGCCATATCGCCAAAACGAAGACCGTAAGAAACTTGGAGCAAAGAAAGGCCATCAGCCGTATCTGAAACAGCTCCTGCCACCAGAAAAAGTTACCCAGCGTCAGGCTTTTTTGTATAAATTTTCACATAAAATCGTTTCCGCAACAGGAACTAATTAGGAGCGATTGGTTAATTGGCTATCTAAACAACAGAAGAAGCATAATCAAAAAGAATACGGCGGTCAGGGTGCCTAAAATCAGCACTGCGACACGGTAACGAGTAATGGTCTCTTCGGTGTAAGTTTCATTATCGATATCAACGGCTTGGCCTTTTTCCAACTGACCCAGCACAGAAACATCAAATCTTTTGTGCGCTTGCAGTGGCGGCTGGCCATCACGAAGGGCCTCTAAATCCACCAACAATTCCTCAGCGTTGTTATAGCGGTCCGCTCTGCGTTTGGCCATCATAATTTCAATAACTTCCGATACCCCAGCCGACAGCGAAGTATTTATATGGTCCGGAGGAATCAATCGTTCCCGCAAATGCTTTTTCATAACCTCCATAGAATCATCTGCCATAAACGGCACTCTGCCGGTTACCATATGATAAAAAGTCGCACCGAGACCATAAATATCAGCTCTGCCGTCGATATCGATTTTGCCGCGGATTTGCTCCGGCGCGATATAATAAGGTGTTCCATAGGCCTTGCCTGCCTCGCTCTGAGCTGCTTTGATATCTGTTGTTTCACGCGCCAAACCCATATCAGCAAGTTTAACTACAGCGTCGTTAGTTATCATTATATTCTTGGGCTTGACATCGCGATGGATAAGACCATTAGCGTGGGCATGAGCAAGTGCACGAGCAACCTGGATGATTATGTCCAGAGCCTCATGTTCACCAAAAATCTTGCCCGCCGATAGATCATCTGCTATGGTTTTGCCCTCAACATACTCCATTACAAAATAGTGGTATCCGCCAGCCTCACCCACGTCGATGGCCTGGACGATATTAGGATGATTGAGCTTGCCGGCAGCCTGGCCTTCCTTGTAGAACCGTTCCACATATTCGGGATTTTCACTGAAACGTTTTGGCAGAACCTTTATCGCAACCGTTCGGTTCAGACTCAATTGCTTGGCCTTATAAACAACCGCCATCGCACCGGCACCAAGTTTACCCAATACTTTATAGCCCGGAATCTGGTGCGGAACAGCTTTGCTTTCTTTCAGCTTTGCCTTTAACCTTTCAGCTTGGCTCTGCGTAACATAGCCCAACTCAACCAAAAGGTCGGCGAGCAGTACAGGATTGGTTTTCTTACGGGATGCCAGCTCCACAAGCGTGCGGCGTAGTTCGTCGTCTGTGCATAGCCCTTGCTGCACCGCCATTCTGCCGAACATCGTATCGTAGCTGGTCTCGTTCTTCATTATTATTAGCCCCCATAGAAGCTGACCATACGCTGAACCACCCCTTCTTGGGCTTTAGTTTCTAACATCCGATAACTAACTCCATCACGTTAATTATCGATTTATAATAAGCATTGTCAAAAAAAATGCTGATTCTGTTACGAAGATAGCGCCCGTTCGAGAAACAAAATCGACCTTTTTGTTCTGCGAGTTTAGCAGTTTTTTCTACGACTATTGGCACTTAATAGGTATGACAAATCTTTCTCGCGGCGGTTCTTAAGATTCAGCCGAAACCTTATGTCTTATGGCCTGGGTTCCTGCGGAGCGGGGTCCCTGACATTATATTTATACGGAATTAAAATGCCTCGGTTCAACCTTTCGGCTTAGTCTTTCCATCGCTCTTGTGTTTCTTCTTGTTCTCTTCGTCGGTGAACATCCGTTTCACGCTCACTTTTTAACCAATGCCTTTCATGCAATTGTCTTTTTAACCGCGTGTTCTCGGCTCGCAACTCTTGTAGCTGTCTTTCCAACCGCTCCACATGTATCTGAAGCTCCCTAAACGCATTTGCCATTCGCTCCAGATGTTCTGCGAGCACGTCGTGCAGTTCCTTTTGCATCCGCTCTAAATGCACCCCCGGTACTCTTGGTTCATGTCTTTCGCGGATATCTTCGAGCGGCTCACGTCTAATACGCCGCTGGAACTCACGATGCGGCACACCTTCACGCCAACGTTCTGGCCTCTCCCGGTGCTCAAATCTGCGTATCATTGGCCGCTCCAGTCCTTCAGCCTCGGCGGGCCTTCTTCCTTTAGCCTTCCTTACGTGCGCTTCAATTTCTTCAGCCACTCTTCGAGCTTCCTCGCGCAACTCGTCAGCCTTGTCATATTGCCCCTCCCTCTCGGCGTACTCCGCGGCTTCTCGCAGTTCCGCAATTCTGGCATGCATCTTTTCAATCTGCTCGGCGTTCCGCCGACGTTCGTCTGGCCCGGGGCGGTGTTCAGTCTCGATTCGCCTGACCCACTTTTGGCCCCCTTCGACGACATAGGCAACCTCCACCTTCTGTTCTGGTCGGAGCTGCCGAGCAAAAGCGCCAATTTCTTCTCGCCGCCGAGGCAGTAGCAAGGTTACTGGTTCGTCGCTCTCCGTTGGCCTGATAACAATGGCCAAATATCCTTGCCCATCAACCTCTCGTTCAGCGAGCCGCAAAAAGAGGCCCCGCACTTCACCCTCTCGAGGACGCTGCTCAGCCCAAAGCATGCCGCGGGATAACAATGCCACAAGCAGACCGAGCATGAAGATTTTGTGTCTCGTTCTCATTGCATTTCTCCTCTAATTGAATTTTTCCGAATATCAGCCAACCACACCACCCGTGGTTGGTTTAACTATACGTACGAAATAAAACGCACAAAGTCAACAAAATTATAGGTCTTTTGGACTGTTTATCCCAATCAGCAGCTTTTTAGGGTTGACCTGGCGGCAAATCCCGCTAAACTGATGTCCTTTGAAAAATTGATGTAGGCAAGGAAACTTTTAAGGAGATAATTGGTGGCTTATAATTGTGTTGTTCTGGCCAAGCAAGTTCCTGATACTAAAAGGATTTCGGGCCGGGTGATGAACGATGACGGCACGGTAAACCGTTCTGCTCTGCCGGCCATTTTCAATCCGGAAGACCTCAATGCGCTGGAATTGGCTATGCAGATCAAGGATAAGTTCGGCGGTTCAGTTACGGTCATCTCGATGGGACCGCCGGCAGCGGCGGCCATTCTTCGCGATGCTCTTTTCCGTGGGGCAGACGATACCATCCTGATTACCGACTCGCGATGTGCCGCCAGTGACACCTTGGCCACCAGTTACATCCTAAGCTGCGCGGTCAAAAAACTCGATTACGATATCGTTCTGACCGGCAGACAGGCAATTGACGGCGATACCGCGCAGGTAGGCCCACAATTAGCAGAGAAACTCTGTATTCCGCAGATTACTTATGTTGAAGAGCTTGTAGAACTTAACGACAAAACCATTATGGTGCGGCGAAATATCGGAAACGGCTGGCAGCAGGTGAAAACGCACCTGCCGGTTCTGCTAACCGTCACCAGTGACGCAAATGAGCCTAGAGTTGCTGCGGCAAAAAAAATAATGAAGTATAAGAACGCCCGCACGTCCATCGAGGTAGAAAGAGAAATCAGAAATCAGAAGACAGAAGACAGAGGACAGAGGGCAGAACTCGGCGCAGAAGAAATAGAGAAACTTGTTGAAAAAAAGTGCGGCGAATTAAAAGAAAAAGGATTACTGATTAAGCAGTGGGATTTAGACTTTATCGGTGCGGATTTAAACTGGTGTGGCCGAAGCGGCTCACCAACCCAAGTCCACCGCATCCAAAGTGTCGTCCTCGCGGCAAAACAGAGCAAAGAAATTGCACCGACCAAACAAGCAATCTCAGATATGATACACGAGTTAATTGAAGACAAAATAATTGCATGAATCTGAAAAATCCGAAATACGATATACGACAAGAAAAGTTCTCGGTATTCAAAGGCTTGACGCGTGTCCAGCCTTGCCGAAAGCAAATTTTGCTAAAGGCCGAACTCTACGGCCAGGAAGGAAAGTTAAAATGAATATTTATGTGGGTAATTTGTCACGCGATGTGACAGAAGGTGATTTGCGTCAGGCTTTCGAGGCTTTCGGCGAGGTCAGCTCCGTCAACATCATAAAAGACAGGTTCACAGGCGAATCCAGAGGATTCGGATTCGTAGAAATGCCTACCAAAACCGAGGCTGAAGCTGCGATTACCAGCCTGAACGGCCAGGATGTGAAAGGCCGAGCCGTAAATGTGAACGAGGCTCGCCCCAGAACACAGGGCCGTAGACCCGGCGGCGGACGCGGTGGTTCCGGTCGTGGCGGGGGCGGCGGTGGACGCCGATACTAAAAAATCTCATAAAACTATCCCCAAGCTGCGCTTGAGGCTGCCACACGGTCTTTGCCTGTTTTATCGGGTGGCAGCCTCAAAGCGAAGGCTTTGGGAATGGCCGTGTATGCCATATCCGGCTAAATTTGTATTGCAAACGCAAGAACGGTGACACCAATGAAAGAACCTCCGATATGATCCACGAGCTGATTGAAGATAGGATAATTTCCTGAAGCAATGGAAAATATCGAAATTCGAAGTATTCAAATTTTCAAAACTTGTTGTTTTGGTCATTTGAATTTGTTTCGAACTTAGGATTTCGATATTCGGATTTGCCTATGATTGACGTGAACAGAAAGGGTGAAGTTTGGGTTTTCGCTGAGCAGCACAATGGCGAGCTACAGGATACACCA
>JBHIDV010000235.1:0-4978 GCA_046760285.1 Sedimentisphaerales bacterium | reverse complement strand
ACTAGTTTCACCACCGACAAACCAGCTTCTACAACCACAGTTCACTTTAGCTCACTTCTCACCAATTACTATAAAGTTAAGCCACAGAGGACACAGAGGCCGCCGAGATAAAAAGTCGCAGACTACAAGTCAGATATAAATTGATATTCTCTGAGTTCTCTGTGCTCTCTGTGGCAAAAATACAAATTCCTATACTTTCAAGTTGTTGCTGAACTTAGAATAGCCACGGTGTTAGATTGTCTGAGGCTTGTAGCGTCCCAGCATTATCCTTATTCGGTATAATAAAGTGTTCCGGCACGGGGAATTGCGAGCTAAGAAGCAGAGCCTCTTTTCCTACCTCTTCTATTACCGATTCATTATCAATATTTTCAGCCACTTTATTTATAAAGCCGGCAATCTGTTGTGCATGCTCTTCTTTCATTCCCCTTGTGGTGATGGCCGGCGTTCCGATACGCAAACCGCTGGGATTAACAGGCGGGGCAGGGTCAGCGGGAACGGTGTTGTAATTAGTGACAATCCTGGCTCTATCCAGCGCTTTTGCCAGCTTTTTGCCAGGTATATTTTTATTTCGCAGATCGATTAAGATTAAGTGATTATCTGTTCCGCCGGATAGCAAATTGAAACCGTATTCGAGCAGCTTTTCAGCCAGCGCTCTTGCATTTTTTACTATCTGCTTGGCGTAGGCCACAAACTCCGGCGTGTCGGCTTCAGCTAATGCCACAGCTATAGCAGTTAGCGTGTGCATATGTGGGCCGCCCTGCAGGCCTGGGAAAACTGCTCTATCTACTTTTTCTGCGTGTTCAGCCTTGCACAGCAGCATTCCGCCGCGAGCCCCGCGCAACGTTTTATGGGTTGTCGTTGAGACGACGTCAGCATACGGGACAGGGCTTTTATGAATGCCTGCTACCACCAGGCCGGCGATGTGCGCTATATCGCTGACGTGGTATGCGCCGACCTTTTGAGCTATTTGGCCGATTATTTCAAAGTCAATCTCCCGGGGATAAGCCGTAGCGCCGGAAATGATTATTCTTGGTTTATGTTTTTTAGCCAGCTTCTCAAGGTTGTCATAGTCTATTCTTCCTGTATCGGGATTCACGGGATAAGGTATAGACTTATAAAATCTGCTGGTGAGGGAGACTCGCCCGCCGTGCGTAAGATGTCCGCCGTCGATATGCGACATACCCATGATAGTATCGCCGGGATTTATCAAGGCTGCATAGGCGGCTAAATTTGCGACCGAACCGGAGTATGGCTGCACGTTGGCGTGGTCGGCTTTGAATAACTTCTTTGCCCTGTCCTGAGCCTTTTTTTCGATAAGGTCGGTTACCTGCTGGCCTTCATAAAATCGCTTGCCAGGATAACCCTCGGAATACTTGTTGGTAAGACAACTTCCGCTGGCTTCCATAACGGCTCTGGACACATAATTTTCAGACGGGATAAGGCGGATTGAGCCACTTTGCCGGGCCTTCTCCTGTCTTATAAGCTCATAAATCTGGGGGTCGTACTGCTCAAGCGCTGTTACCATATTAGTCTTCCTTAAACTCCTGTGTCGGATTGCTTTTCAGGACTTTCAAAACGCAAGATAATGAGTTTGGGTTCTTATACCATAGCCCGAGTTTTTATACAAGTATTTCTTTGTTGACAAATTCGAGCTTCAGACTACGATAAACACGTAAATAAAGTATTAGAAAAAGGACTTGGTTAAAATTTATGCCAGAGAACGATAGCCAGGACTTTGTTAGAGCCAGGGCTTTTTTTGAAAGGGCCCAAGAGGCAGCGGAAAAGGGCGGTTTCGATTACGCTATCGACATGTACCTTGAAGGCCTGCGATATGCTCCAGATGCATTGGAGCAGGGCCATCTACCGCTTTGCGAATTGGCTCTGCAACGAAAGACAAAAGCTGGTACGAAGCCTTCCATGGTGGAAAGAGTAAAACGTCTGCGAGGCAAAACCCCTCTTGAACAATTGTTGAACGCTGAATATCTTTTCGCCAAGGACCCTGACCATTTGCCCTATGCGGAGGCCATGCTAAGGGCAGCGGTGGCAGGCGGTTATAAAAAAACTGCTGGCTGGATCGCAAATTTGATTTTTCAAACAAACAATGCCGCCAGAAAACCGTCTTTACAAACATATATCCTGTTAAAAGATTCTTATGTAGCTTTGGGCGAATTCGACAAAGCACTGGCTGCGTGCCAACGCGCGTGCAGGCTTAAACCTCAAGACAAAAATTTAGACGACGAGTTTAAAAACCTTTCCGCCGAACTGACTATGGCCTCCGGCAAATATGACCAGGAAGGTGATTTTAGAAAATCCATCAAAGACCGCGAGGCGCAGGAAAAACTTCACGCCAGACGCGGCGTCGTCAAAAGTGAGGATTATCGCCTCTCTACGGTTCGGCAAGCCAGGGAAGAATTGGCTCAAAACCCAGAGCTATCGAGGAACATATTTAATTTAGCCCAGGCCCTGTCAGAGTTGCAAAGTGACCAAGCCGAGAATGAGGCCATCGAGCTGCTGGAGAATGCCTATAAAACTAAGAACGATTTTAGCTTTAAGCAGCGGGCAGGCCAATTAAGGATTCACCAGCTCCATCGCAAAATAAGACAGGCAAAAGCTGCTCTTGAAGCTAATCCAAATGATACGCAGGCCAAGGCTGAGATTAAAGAACTGTCCGACCAATTAAACAGCACCGAATTAGAGCATTATCGACTCTGCGTGGAGAACTACCCCACCGACCTGCACCAAAAATATGAATATGCCATGCGCTTGCTTGCCAATAAACGCCACGACGAGGCAATACCTTTATTTCAGGAGGCCCAAAGAGACCCAAGACGAAAGATTTCAGCGATGGGTAAAGTAGGCTACTGCTTTTTTGCCAAGGGCTGGTTTGCGGATGCCATCGATATTTTCACCCAGGCGATAGATTCTTATGAGATAAAAGACGACAATACAGCCAAGGAATTGCGGTACAATCTCGGCCGGGCTTATGAAGAAAATGGTGACACAGATAAGGCGCTGGAAATCTTTCGCAAGCTCGCTCAGGTCGATTTCGCATACAGAGATGTCAGCCAGCGGGTAGATAGATTGAGAAGGACGCCCAATACCAGAGGCCAGACGACAGAGGACGGATGACAGAGAACAGAGCCGCGACCCCTGCTCTTGTCCCTTCACGTGATACGAAAATTTCTTGACTTTCCCGATAATTTCAATAATAATTAAGGCAGAGACCAAAAAGGTGCGGTAATAATATCAATCCAGATGGACCAGCAAAAATCTCGTTGAAGGTGAGATAAGAGGAATGAAAAATGGACTTACAAGGTATTCGTGAAGCCTTACGACGTCAGCCATTCGAGCCTTTCCGTATCTGTCTGGCAGATGGGCGGTCGCTGTCCGTGCCGCATCCGGAGACGGTGGCTGTCGGTAAGCGCCGGGTCATCGTGGTTGAGCCAGATGACTCATGGTCGGTGATTGAGCCGTTGCTGATTGTGCCTCTGGACTACGATGGTAAACGCCGCCGGCGGACGAACCGACGCAAACGGGGCAAAGCTTAGCGCCCGATAGAATTGCCTATTAATACATCTATAAACATGCCCACGATATACGAAATACGTAAATCGAGCCATTCTTGCTTGGCACCAGGCTGCGCAGGATAAACCGGCTGCATCCGGCCGCCGCATGCGCGGCACCGGCGGGCTTTCGGTCATGGCGAACCATATAATCAACAGTTGGCCACAGAAATCCTAAAAAAAATATCATCCTTTGCTTGACGTATGATATATTATAGTGTATTCTATATGAGTACATTATATTCAGGGAGATTAAAATATGTCAAGAACAATAACACTGAGATTAAAGGATAATGTCTACAACTTACTGCGACGGCTTGCCGAGCAAGACAATAGGACATTGTCGAATTTCATCGAAACGTCTACCCTTCGATACATAGAGGAACATGAATATATAGATGAATATGAGATGGCAGAAATTCGAAATAACCAGGAGCTGAATAGAAGTTTGAAGCGTGGTATGAAAGATGCAAAATTAAAAAAGGGACGTTTTGTTGGATAAGTATAAGATCTTTGAGACGGACGAATTTCTGAAGAAAATAAGAAAGTTTTCGCGTCAGGATGCTAATTTTGTTCAGAAAAAACTAAACGAATATGTCTATCCCCAAATCAAAATAGAGCCATTTCTGGGGCGCAACATAAAAAAACTCCGTGATTACGATCCGCCGATATGGCGCTACAGAATAGGCAAATTCCGAGTCTTTTATTTTATTGATTCTAAAGAAAGAATAGTCTACATTTTATCTGTGGACCTAAGAAAGGATGCGTACAAATAGCAAAAGTAATCATCTGGATTAATAAGCCCGCCGCACCCGGACGAGATACAATATACGCAATAAGAGATACGAAATTATCCGAACCAGCGCCTGCACTCGGCCTCTGTGAGACGCCGGAAATGAACCATCCCCAAGCTTCACTTGAGGCTGCCACCCATCACGGCGCTGGCTTTACTTTTTTCTTGCAATGCTCTGATGATTTGATATATTGTGCCTGGTTTGAGCAGGTCAAGGCTAATCATTAGAAACTATAGGCTGTAAATAAAGCAGTCATAAATTTTAGGAGATTGCAGTGGCACATTCGTTATCAGCGAAAAAGAGAGTCAGACAAAACGCTAAAAGAAGAGTGATTAATCGGGCACGTAAAAGCCGGGTAAAGACACAAATTAAGTATTTTGAGGCGGCATTGAGTAGCGGTGATGTGGAAGCGGCGGCCGAACAGTATCGGCTGGTGGCCCGTAGGCTGGACCAAACCGCTGCTACCAGCGCCATGCACAAAAGAACCGCTGCGCGAAAGAAATCTCGCCTTGCCCAGAAACTTAATGCCCTCAAGGCAAAAAGGGCGTAAATCCCAAGTAAAGAATTCAAGCTTATATGGACCATATCTGAGCTATTCACCCCTTCTCAGAAGCAAAGTTA
>JBHIDV010000234.1:0-4995 GCA_046760285.1 Sedimentisphaerales bacterium | reverse complement strand
ACCGCAACCATCAAAAAAATGAAAGCATTACAAAGTAAGTCCTGATGAACGAGTAGTTCACTTTTTCCGTCATTGCGAGCGGAGCGAAGCAATCTCGTCTTTGTAAGTGATTGAGATTACCACGGCCTTTCTGGCCTCGCAATGACAGCCATACAGGAACGAAAAACCTGATGAACAACAATATTAAAAAGCAAATTGCAGAAGCGATAGAAGCACACAAAAAGATGACCGCTGAATTTGAACTGCGCAGCATTGAAGTGATCGCCACCGCTGCCCAAGCAATAATAAAAGCATTAAAGCAAAACGGCACGATTTATCTGTGCGGCAATGGAGGCTCGGCTGCAGATGCTCAACACATAGCCGGTGAATTAGTGGGCAGATTCACCAGAGAGCGAAAAGCTTTAGCTGCCGTAGCACTTTCGACCGATACTTCTATACTTACATCTATTGCTAACGATTATGCCTATGAGCAGGTCTTTGCCCGGCAGGTTGAGGCCCTGGTAAAAAAAGGTGACCTCCTGTGGGCCTTTTCCACCAGCGGCACCTCGGCAAACATAATTGCTGCAGCTCAATCAGCAAGGAGAAAAGGTGCCTGTGTGCTGGCCTTTACAGGACGGGCTAATAGCAAGCTCGAGCAAATTGCTGATATTTGTTTTTGTGCCAATGATAAATCAACAGCACGTAGCCAGGAGATCCATCAGTTAGCCTATCATATAATTTGTGACCTCGTAGAACAAAGTTTTTGCGATTAGTCGAACCAGGAGAGGATTCAAACACATATGTCTAACAAAGCAGTATTCTTAGATCGTGATAACACTCTGATTGAAGACCCCGGCTACATTAATCATCCCGACCAGGTGAAGCTGCTGGACGGGGCGGCTTCCGCACTCATCGAGCTAAAAACGCTGGGATATAAGCTGATTGTCGTCTCTAATCAATCGGCTGTTGCACGTGGAATCGTTACCGAGAAGGTGCTTGCTCAAATCCACGACCGCTTAAAGCAGCTCTTGGCCGAGAAAGGAGCATACTTAGACCGGATTTATTACTGTCCATACCACCCCGATGGAAGTGTCCCCAAGTACCGCAAGGAAAGTGACCTGAGAAAGCCGAATCCCGGAATGCTGCTGACAGCCGCTGACCAGATGGATATCGACCTTAGCCAGTCCTGGATGATTGGCGATAGCAGCCGCGATATAGAAGCTGGCCTGCGGGCTGGTTGTAAGACTATTTTAATCAACCGCTTCTCAGACTACAAACAACTTCAACCAGGCGCACCAAAACCAGACCACAAGGCTGTAAATATTAAGGAGGCGACAAATATTATAAAAAAATACTGCCGTTCACCTGGCGATGTAGAACCATCCTCCGAAGTAGAACTTCTACGGAGGACAGACGCCCAAACTCAGCCAGCCCCCGTCGAGCAAACTGAACCGGTAATTCAAATTGAAGAACAATCATATCCGCCGGAGCACATAGAGCCACAGATCAAGCCTTCGGAGCCAGAAACAAGTCCGCCGATGCAACAAATTAGTGGTGACAGGACCGAATATGCCATTGGCGTACTAAATAACATTCTGGAACAGCTAAAAAATATGCAACGAGCCGACATGTTCGGCGAATTTTCCATAATGAGACTTATGGCTGGGATTATACAAATCGTCGTTCTGTTTTGTCTGCTGATAACTATATGGTTTCTAATGAGCCCCACCCGGCAAGACAATGCGGTTTTTATCACGCTGGGCTTTGCTATGGTTTTGCAGTTGATGTCACTGACCTTCTACATAATGCAGGGACGGAAATAGAAGGATATCAGGTCATCAGGTCATCAGATTATCAGGACAGCAGCCCGGTTTTTCCTGATGCTCTGATAGCCTGATACCCTCCATCCTGATTTCCTGGTCCCCTGATAACCTGACCTTATATTTTGAATTATGCCAGATACAAATATTTTAGTGTGGCTTCCTTCTCCTATAGGTGATGCGATTCTGTGCACACCAGCCTTGCGGGCCATCCGTCAACATTTTAAATCCTGCAAAATTTCATTTTTAGCCCAGCCTATAGTTCGTGAGGTTCTATCGCCCAGCGACTTGGCCAACGAATGGCTGGAGCAACAGCATAAAAATCCCTTCGCTATTGCAAAAATGCTTAAGAAGTATAAATTCACGCATGCCATTCTTTTCAAAAATTCCTTTGCCTCGGCCTTAGCTGTTTTTTTAGCAAAGATACCATCGCGAATCGGCTATGCCCGCGAAGGCCGAGGGCTTCTGCTGACCGATAAGCTTTACCCGCCAAGATTACCCAACGGCAAATTTAAGCCCATCTCTATGATTGACTATTATCTTGCAATTGCCTCCTGGTTAGGCGGCGACACAGCAAACAGAAAGCTTGAACTACTCATCGACCCACAATGCAACGAGAATCTTAAAGCCAAATTGCCGGAACTTGACCACGCCGCCGGCCCGATTGTCGTTATTGTCCCCGGCGGAGCATACGGCCTCAGCAAGTGCTGGCCGAGCGAAAGGTTTGCGCAAACAGCCGATTGGCTGATTGCTAACTACCACGCCACTGTTGTGGTCTCCGTCTCACCTGACCCCGCCGAGAAGAAAATCGCCGAAGAAATTTGTAACGCAAGCCACCACAAACTTATCAACTTGGCAGAAAGGTCTATCAGTCTTGGCGAATTAAAAGCGTTTTTTGGGCGAGCAGAACTGGTAATATCGAACGATACGGGCCCACGGCACATAGCCATAGCGCTTCAGCGTAAGGTCGTCACCCTTTTCGGGCCGAACGACCCGGCCTGGACAGATACCGATTACGAAAATGAAATTCAGATAGTCGGCAATGTCGCATGTAGCCCGTGTACCCGGCCGTTATGTAAAAAATCTCAGCACTGGTGCATGCAGGCCATTACCGTCCAGATGGTTTGTGATGCCGCTAAAGAACTGCTGGAAAATAACCGCAAGCAAGCAATAGTTTTCGCTCGACAAAATTTCGTAGAAATATCAAACTCTTTTTTCGTTGACCTCAATTACAAAACGGCGCTGGCCGAATTAGGCTTAATTTCTATCGATGCAGTCTTTTCTTTTAATGCAGCTAAGAATCTGGCTAAGGATAGTCTGGCCAGATATCGAAGTAGGCTGCAATTCCAAACAAATTCACCTTTAACTACATTGTTTCTGAAGCGTTACGACAGGCCGCCAATCTTAACTCAGCTGAGAAACTGGCTTGCGCATCGCAGCCGAAAAAGCTGTAGCTTCCTCGAATTCGAGCAGATAAATGAACTGCAAGCAGCGGGTATAAATACTCCTAAGATTGTTTCTTACGGCCAGCAATGGGGCAGTTTTTTCGAGAAAAGAAGTTTCATAATCACTGAAAAAATCCCAAATGCAGAATCTCTGGAGCGAAAATTGCCCAGCTTTTTCACCGGTCCAGCAACGACAGAAAATTTGAAATTGCGCAGGGATTTTATCGCTCGATTAGCAGACTTTGTAAAAAGATTCCACCAGATAAATTTTCGTCATCGAGACCTCTATTTTTCACACATATTCTACGATGATAAGGGCAACTTTCATTTAATAGACTTAGCACGGACCTTTAAGCCGATCATCTTGCACCAGCGATTTCGAATAAAGGACATCGCCCAGCTATATTACTCAGCGCCAGCAAAATATTTTTCAAACACGGATAGGTTGCGTTTTTGCCTTGCTTATACTGGCCGAAGTAAGCTGACCAACAAGGACAAAACATTTATTCGCAAAGTGCTGAATAAAACAAAACGAATAGCTCGACACGATTTAAAGTATGGCAGAACTGTTCCCTTTGCAAGCTAACCGGATTCGATGGGAAAATTAGCGACAAAAGACACATCCCAACCCTTGGCTGCAACCAAAAAGAAAAATATGCAGGGCTCCCTCGAAGCGGGATTCCAGCCGATTTGTGACAGGTTTTTTATTTGTGTAGGAGCTGGGACAAAGGTATAATAATAGTATGGTTGGGACACCTAACAAAACTATAAGAATATATGCTGACACATCGGTTTTCGGTGGTGTGTTCGATGAGGAATTTGAAGGAGCCAGCAAGGCTTTTTTTGACGCCATCAGAAAGGCGAGATTCCTTTTGGTGACGTCTGAACTGGTCAGGCAAGAAATCCAAGCTGGGCCCGAAAGCGACCAGGAGCTATTTTTTGACATTCTGCCAATCATGGATATCGCCGAGGTTACAGCCGAAGCCCTGAAACTACAACAAGCTTACACAGATGCGGGAATTCTGTCTGAGAAGTACTCTACAGACGCTTTGCATGTGGCGTTGGCAACTATTTCACAGGCTTCGCTGATTGTGAGCTGGAATTTCAGACACATTGTTAATTTTCAGAAGATTCCTATGTATAATGCGGTCAACACGCTGCACGGCTACAGCGAAATCGCCATCTATTCACCTCTGGAGGTGATTGAGTATGAAGACTAAAACGTTCGACTGCGTTCAGATGAAACGACGCGGCGCAGAATTGGTTCACAAGCAGCTTGAAGGAAAGTCATTTGAGCAACAACTCGAATACTGGCAAAAAGGAACCGACCAGCTAAAAGAGCTTCAAAGGCAGACAAGAGAAAAGAGATAGCCAACGCAGGGCTTTTTACCTGCTCCTACTTACATTGGCTGGAACTAACAACGCTGGCAATCCGCCTTTGGCAGATTCCCCTTTTAGGGCCATTAGCTAACGATCAAGCTCACCTGCCGCTATGGAGCGCAGCGGAATAACGGTCAGGTGCAACAACTTGTTCGGCAATCTCTATTTTTGAATCATTCAGTCCACAAATTTAACAACCTAAACTTATCTTATCTCCATCGAAACTGTAACCAAGTTGCTACCAGTAGGTTTGCGAAAGTTGAGAGGACCGACTTTCATACCAGCCTTAATAGGAGCAAAGAATATCTGTTCGTTTATCTGATGAGCGAACGTATCCATAAAGGTATGCCATTCTTGGTCTGCTGTTGGAG
>JBHIDV010000233.1:0-5042 GCA_046760285.1 Sedimentisphaerales bacterium | reverse complement strand
CACCGGGCGTTATAGACATTACCCGCAAGATGATGGGAGCTACTTTTGGCTACGACGCCCAGCCCGGCACTATTCGAGGTGACTTTAGCTGCTCCAGAGGATACAACCTTATTCATGGTTCTGACAGCCCAGAATCGGCGGAGCGAGAAATCAAGTTATTTTTCAGCCCTGAAGAAATCATTGATTATGAATTGGTTAATGCAGCCTGGCTCTACAGCCAAAACGATTAGGCTCGAAAGGATAAAAAATAAATTAGCTACGAAAAGGCTCAAAAGGATATCTTTTTTGTGCTTTTTGTGCCTCTTTGTGGCTATCTTTAAGCAGGGCAACCTGCCGGGAACCTACGACCGCACGCCATACCTCTGACCCTGCACCAATCGCCGATGGCGGACCACAAATGGCAAACCTGTCCTGAGCGGAGCCGAAGGATCGCCAATCGCAATTTCCGATAAGTGATAGTTCTGCCCCTCTTTGTTGAATTAACACTGTCTTTGTGCTATAATTAACATAAAGAATATAAAGTAAGTTCTTTTGTAGAGGGTGGATGTTGAAATGAGGAGATTTATTTTTGTCTTTGTATGCCTGCTGCCAATTTTTTCCTGTCAGGGCCGAACAATCACTGTCGATGACGACGGACCTGCGGGCTTTAAAAATATCCAGGATGCAATCAATGCCTCTGTGGATGGTGATACTATTGTTGTTAGGCCTGGTACTTACAACGAGAACATCTTTTTTAATGGCAGGGCCATCACAGTCACCAGTGAGGCCCCGGATGACGCCAGCATTGTGCAGTCAACAATTATTACGGCTAATTTCGGTTACAGCGTGACATTTGACTTTGCCGAAGGCAGCGATTCTGTACTTACCGGCTTTACTATCACCGGACGAGGCATTCTTTGCTACAACACCTCACCATCCATCTTAAAGAACATTATTAAAAATTGTGAAAATGGGGGTATCTCCGGACAAAATAATGCCGCCCCTATTATCTCGAACAACACGATAAATTCCAACAGCCAGTCAGGAATATATCGGTGTGATGGACCAATCACCGATAATACCATACTATACAATAATGATGGTGGTATAGTTAATTGTAATGGACCCATAATTAACAACACTATTTCAAACAACTCAAATACAGAGACAGGTTCTGGCGGCGGCCTGCAGAATTGTGACGCTGAAATCAGAAACAACGTGATTGAAAACAATTATGCAGCTTCCGGTGGCGGCGCACTGTATGGATGCGATGGCAATATCAGCAGTAACATTATTGTTGCAAATAGAACAGGTTCTGGAGGTGGCGGGTTAAGCAATTGCCACGGGGACATCAGTAATAATATTATTGCTGGAAATAAATGCCGAGATGGTGGTGGTCTATTTAGTTGTGGCGGCTCTATATATAACAATACAATTGTCGGAAATATGGCTGCTCAGAATGGTGGAGGCTTAAATAATTGCACCGGTTCTGTCTTTAATAACATAATAGCCTTCAATGAAGCCAGCTTCGTTGGGGGAATTTTTGGGCCGTGCAACAATTCCTATAATGCCTTTTGGCTTAATACCGCAGGCAACTTTGGAGGTGGCGCCACGCCGGGCACCGGTGACTTTCTGGCCAATCCACTTTTTGCTACCGAGGGCTTCTGGGACTCTAATGGTACAACTGAGCTAAGCGATGACTTTTGGGTTGACGGCGATTATCACGTTAAATCCGAGAAAGGAAGATGGGACCCTAATAAACAGATTTGGGTTATGGATGATGAAACCAGCCCTTGCGTAGATACGGGCGACCCTAACTCAGATTGGACTAAGGAATTATGGCCACATGGCCAAAGGATAAATTTAGGCGCATTTGGCGGGACTGCTCAGGCAAGTATGTCACTATCAAATGCGGGAAATGTTGCCGACTTAAACCTCAATGGCCGGGTAGATTACAATGATATGGAGCTATTCACAGATAAATGGCTTTCTAATGAGGTCTTATTGGCTGAAGACCTCAACAGAGATAGGACAGTAGATTTCACTGATTTTGCCATTCTGGCTGACGGTTGGCAGGGCCCGCTTCCGCCCGCCACGCCGCCTATACCTAATCCTATGACCTGGGCAATACCGCCTTATGCCACCTCACCGTATTCAGTGGCGATGGTAGCCACCACTGCCGTCTCCACCGATTCCAGTGGGGTCGAGTACTTTTTCGAGGACTTCGAGCATCCCACATTCAACAGCGGCTGGCTATCATTTGCGCCGGGTCAAGAGCCGAAATGGCAAGACACAGACCTAACGCCCTTAACCACATTTCGATACAGAGTGAAGGCTCGCAACAAAGCTAATCGTCTGGAAACAGACTTCTCAGAGGTTGCTTCCGTAACTACTCCTACGGATGATACTACACCGCCCACGCCTGACCCGATGCAATGGGCCGAGGACGGCGAGCCTAAAGAGACTCAGCTTGGCCCTGGGGCTTTCGATTTCTTTGCCATCATGACGGCAGCAGAAGCCACGGATGAAAGTGGCGTCGTGGAGTATTTCTTTGAATGTACTACCGAGCCCGGCTTTAGTAGTGGCTGGCAAACTGACCGGACATACACTGTCCAGGTAGGCAGAGCAAATCAGCGCCATCGTTTCCGGGTTAAAGCACGCGATCTTTTCGGCAACGAGACCGGCTGGTCAGTTGAGCTACCCGCCTTGCCTTAAACAACAATTCGAAAAAATAGACGGGATTTACAGGATTATTCTGTTCGTCTTGTCAAAAAAGTTGTTAACTTGTCTTTATGAGTAACGCATATTGGCAGCATTATTCGCATCCGGCTGATATGGGGATTCGCGGCGTGGGGCCAACTAAGGAGCAGGCCTTTTGCCAGGCGGCTCTGGCTTTAACCGCGGTTATTACCGATTTGCAGAAGGTTGTGCCGAAAGAGGCGGTCGAAATCAAATGCGAAGAACAAGATGATGAGTTACTCTTTGTAGATTGGTTAAATGCCCTGCTTTACGAGATGGCCATACGAGGCATGCTGTTTAGCAAATTCGAAATTAACATCAAGGACAACCGGCTTCACGCTAAAGCTTGGGGACAAAAGTTAGATGTGAAAAAGCATCGTCCTGCGGTGGAAGTCAAAGCTGCCACCTATGCAGATTTGAAGGTACAGCAGAACAAAAATGGCAGTTGGCTGGTACAATGTATTGTAGATGTATGATTCCGTAGGAGGATATCAGTGTATCAGGTAAATTTTTCCCCCTGATATCCTGATTTCCTGGTGTCCTGCATCCTGGTTTCCTGATATCCTGATACTCTGATACTAAGGTGCAAAATGTATGCGGACAGGCTAAAAAGACGTTCTGAGTGCGAATGGTACATGGAGCCTTTCGGCAAAATGCGTGTACCGGTAATCATCTATGCCGATGAGCCGCTCATAAGAATTATGGACGAGAAGGTTTTTGAGCAGGCGGCAAACGTGGCCAAGCTGCCCGGCATAGTAACAGCTTCTTATGCCATGCCGGATGCACACTGGGGCTACGGCTTTCCGATAGGAGGAGTAGCTGGCTTTAATGCAGACCAGGGAGGCGTAATTTCTGCAGGAGGCGTAGGCTTCGATATATCCTGTGGCGTGCGGGCATTACGTACCGGCCTTACATTCGATGACATCGAGCCTGAAAAAAACCGGCTTGCTGACCTATTGGCCCGACGAATACCTGCCGGCTTAGGTAGCAAAGGCAAACTTCACCTGCCCAAAAAGGAAATGGATGAACTGCTACAAGGCGGTGCACAGTGGGCTGTCGAGCAGGGCTACGGAACCAAGGATGACCTTCAGCATATCGAAGAAAACGGCCGAATGACAGGAGCTGTGCCGAAGTACGTATCCGACCATGCAAAAGAGCGTCAGACCAAAGAAGTAGGTACGCTCGGTTCCGGCAACCATTATCTGGAAGTACAAAAAGTTATTGAAATCTATGACACTGATTGTGCCAAGGCTTTTGGTCTGGCGCCGAACGATATCATCGTAAGCATCCATTGCGGCTCCAGGGGGCTGGGTCATCAGATAGCAACCGATTTTCTTAGCAGGATGGTAAAGACTGCTCAAAGTCTGGCAATTGTACTGCCGGAAAGGGAACTGGCCTGCGCACCGATCAACTCGGATGTGGGCCAGCAGTATTTAGGGGCAATGAACTGCGGTATTAACTGTGCTGTGGCCAACCGCCAGGTCTTGACACATTTAGTCAGGCTCATTTTTGATGAAATCTTTCCCCAAAGTAATCTCACCTTGCTTTACGATGTCTCCCACAATACTTGTAAGGTCGAAGAGCACATAGTTGAGGGCAAATCCACGAAATTATATGTGCACCGCAAAGGGGCCACTCGTGCCTTTGGGCCAGGTCACCCATCGTTGCCGGCTGACCTGAGAAGAGCAGGCCAGCCCGTTCTCATTGGTGGCACTATGGGCACCGCTTCCTATATATTGGCCGGCACGGAAAAAGGCATGTCTCTTTCCTTCGGCTCGTGTTGTCATGGTGCTGGAAGAGCTATGAGCCGAAAACAGGCCACAAAAAGATGGCATGGAAATGAAGTTATAAAAGAACTTGCGCGAAGAGGCATCATCATCCGAGGGGCGTCCAGGCGGGGTGTTGCGGAGGAAGCTCCCGGCGCATATAAAGATGTGACCGCTGTGGTCAATGCCACCGATAAGGCTAAATTAGCCAAGAAAGTAGCCCAGCTTGAGCCTTTGATTTGTGTTAAAGGATAAGCCCACCACTTTTCGACTTGCAACTCGAACCCCACTCTATTGGCAAAATTTGCCAGATAATCCTTGATTAAAGCCCTTATCAGTATTAATATTGCATTTTTCTGTCCCGGAAAAAGTAGTAGAAAAAGCAGTCCGAACCGAAAGGAGTTCAACAATGCAAACACACATATCAGTACTGATAAGGCCGATTATTGCTTTTGTTTCACTCTTGCTATTGCTAACCCAGTCGGCCACTTACGCTGAGGGACCCCGCCCTGCGGGAACCCAGCCGCTGGCAAGAATCACCGTCGAAGCAGGACAGTA
>JBHIDV010000232.1:0-5057 GCA_046760285.1 Sedimentisphaerales bacterium | reverse complement strand
ATCCAGAATCAAGCATCGAGGATAACTTTAGGCACTTTACACTTCTTAGTGTCTCCGCACCTTAGTGGCAAAAAGGAGCAACCGCATCTTGACTGTCGTCAGACAAATTTCGCCAGTCGTAAACGCCCTTATTTGGCTATTTTGGGCGTTTTTTGCACCATTATAAATGCCGATAATTGTACTTGACAAATTCTCCAGATTGTGGATAATTAAAATAAACACAGTTGCCCGTACCAATTGAGCCCTGGGGCGCGCTGCTGGCTGGTGGGACCGGCCCCGCTGCTGGACAATTAGTGCGGGGTGGTGCGGAGGAAACATAATGCGTCTGGTAGTAAAGCAAAAGGACGGCCCGGTCAGGGAATTTCAATTTGCCGAGGGCCCTATTTCCATAGGCAGAGCAGCTAACAGCAGCGTTTTTTTGCCGGATCGAACAGTTTCAAAACAGCACGCCGTAATCTCGACCGCTGAGGACGGCAAATGGATAGTCGAAGACCTGGATTCGGCTAACAAAACATATCTAAACGACGAGGCTATCCGCAAAGCTGAAATCAAAACCGGTGATTGTCTTCAGATAACTGATTTTACCATCGAAATCAATCTCGAAGATAAGACCGAAACTGACAAAGCCGCTCCACAAGAAGATACCGTCACTTTAGAAGCATCGCTGGCCACGCCTCCTCACGAAATTGTAGTAAGAAAACCGGATGCCGGTCACGCACCTGCTATGAGATTAGCGGCCAAAAGATTGACGGATTTTTCGCAAGCTACCGAGGCAATCTGCGAAGTTAATAATCTCGAAGAACTGCTGATAACCTTATTGAATATCACATTAAAGCAGTTCAGCGCATTCCATGTCTGGTGCGCTTTGAGGGAGCAACCCAGCGGCCCTATGACCTATCATGCAGGCAAAAGACGAGACGGCAAAGCAGTTGAACTAAGTGACATAAAACTGAGTGAAAAAATTAATCAAGCGGTGGAAAAAGGCCAGTCCTTAGTCCTGCCGCGGGTTGCAGCCGACATAGAAGAAAAGGCCAGAATACGTTCTGCCATGATAGCAACTATTAGGCGGTCTGCCGGCTGTTTCGGGGTGTTATATGTCGACAATGCCATGGTACACGAGCACTATAGTCTGAGCGATTTGGACTATTTGATGCTGCTGGCGATGCACACCGCCGCAGTTCTAAAAAAGCTTCTGGATGTTTAAACATTAACCCCGCCCCCGCGCCTTCTGGCGAAGGTAAGAGCAGGGGCGGGGTTAAGTGTATAAAAGCTTAAGCTCTAAATTGGGAGATTTGAAAAATGAATGGAAACCAGAACAAACAAAGCACCCTGGTTGATACTACCGATTGCCTCGAAGCTGTTGGAGTGCTCAGAGGTTGGAAAAACTTTCTGTTTGTAATAGTAGCACTTTGTCTGCTATTGTTGCAAGTATCCTTTTGGCTGGTAAATACCAAATGCGTTAAAGTCAAAAACGAAACCCAAACAACTCTTGCGGTAACTGTATCTACCAAAGGCGGGCCGGCAATCACAGAACCAGATATAATTGAAGAAGCTGCTCAAAAGGCTGCCGCTACGCAGCCGAACGAAGGCCCAGAACAAGCCCTTCCATCACCGCCAAAAGATGCCTTCTTTGGCATAAAAATAAAACATGTAAACTGGGTCATCCGGCTCTGTAACTTTGTGCTTATCTTAGCAGGGATAGTCTATTGTCTGACGATGCTGTTTAGTATAAAGGTTTCGCTGATTGGCCGGCTGGGCGGCATAAACCATATCTGCAGGGCATTTTTTCTCTCGCTGGTTATGCTCGTTCTGCTGCTGCCCTGGCAGAATTTCTTTGACAGTATTGTTATGGGAGCGATATATACTCCTGACGAGTTAGCAAGGCGGTGTACTGCTGAGAGCACCGGTATATTCAGTACCATCTTCTACTATTTGCGGTTTACCGGCCTTTGGGTGTTGGTTGTACTATTGCTTGTTTTCTCACAGCTACGCAGCAGCCGCTGGACAAAGGCTATCCTCCGTCGGCTGGAGGTAATATAAAAGGATGCCTAAACCCGCGGTGTAAAACGAGCAAGACCCCCAGTAAAACCGGGGGCTAAATATATTTTATGTATTTACTCGTTATGGCAAAGGCCATTCCGTAGCTACCCCCTTTCTTTACATTGACTAATTTGTCGGTATACTTATTTACAGCTATGGCAGAGATTGAGAAAAACTCGGTTGGTATTGTACAGACGCAGATGATGCGGGTCGTAGAGCCGGACGAGCCTTTAGAATTGGACTCTGGCAAGAAATTGGCTCCGATTGATGTGGCTTATGAGACCTACGGCCAGCTTAATGAGGCTGGGGACAATGCTATTTTGATTTGCCACGCACTTAGCGGTGATGCTCACGTTGCCGGTTACCATCGTGCCCATGACAAAAAGCCCGGTTGGTGGGACAACATGGTCGGCCCTGGCAAAGGAATCGACACCAACAAGTATTTTGTTATTTGCTCCAATTTTCTGGGCGGCTGCAGCGGCACTACAGGGCCATCTTCGATAAATCCGGCAACAGGTAAGCCGTACGGCTTGGACTTTCCGATTATAACTATCGCCGATATGGTTAAGGTCCAAAAGCTATTGCTGGATAAGCTGGGAGTAAAAAAACTTTTGGCGGTAATCGGGGGTTCCATCGGCGGAATGCAGGTCCTGCAGTGGGCCATTTCATATCCTGATTTTGTCAAGTCAGCGATAGCAATTGCTACTACTGGCCATCTTGGAGCTCAGTCGATTGCCTTCGATGCGGTAGGACGAAATGCAATATTGGCTGACCCTAATTTTTCTGACGGCCAATACCAGGACAAGGAAGGGCCAGACAGAGGTCTGGCCATTGCACGAATGATTGGGCACATAACATATCTGTCGGAGCAGGGTATGCGTGAGAAGTTTGGGCGGAAACTACGAAGTGCCGACCGATATAGGTATGATTTTAATTCTGAATTTGCCGTTGAGACATACCTGGACCATCAAGGACGAAGCTTCGTGGGAAGATTCGACGCCAACAGCTATCTTTATATAACCAAGGCCGCGGACTATTTTGACTTGCAAAAAGACTACGGCTCGTTGACCAAGGCCTTTGCTAATGTCAAATCGAGATTCCTCATAATCAGTTTTAGCAGTGACTGGCTATTTACGCCTGCGCAATCCAAAGCGATGGTGGAAGCTCTTGCCGCAAACAGGAAAGACGTAAGTTACTGCTGTCTTGCATCGCCTTACGGCCACGATGCATTTTTATTAGAGCCGGAAGTTTTAGGTAGGTTCATTTCCGGCTTTTTGCAGGCCACTTATAAGCCGCAGGCAGAGCAAAAACCATGTTCGTGTTACGCACGGACTATCCGCCAGCTTAACAAGTTTGAGGATGCCCACAGGGCGCGTGTAGATTACGAGCTGATAGAATCTCTCATTGAGCCGAACAGTACGGTGCTCGACGTCGGCTGTGGTGATGGGCAGTTACTGGCTAATCTTTTACGCGACAAGAACATAAAAGGTGAGGGTATTGAACTGGACCAGGAGCTGGTGCTGGATTGTGCCTGCCGGGGGCTGCCGATTATTCAGCAGGACGTTGAGCAAGGATTGAATTATTATGGTGACAAGAGCTTCGATTATGTGATACTGTCACAAACCGTGCAAACATTGAAAAATCCCGAAAAAGTTTTTAGAGAACTTCTGCGGATAGGTAAGAAAGTGATAGTGAGCTTTCCTAACTTTGCCTACTGGCGGTGCAGAACACAGCTATTGTTATGGGGCAAAGCTCCGATAACCAAGCAACTGCCTTTCGAGTGGCACAACTCGCCGAATAGACATTTTTTGTCGCTGAAAGATTTCGATGAATTTTGCAAAAAACTAAACGTCAGCGTAGAAAAAAAGATACCGTTGGTTAAGACCTACCTTAGCCCGGTGAGATTTGCACCCAATCTGTTCGCCGAGCAGGTAATCTATGTGACCAGCAAATAGAAGACAGAGGACAGAGGACGGAAGGCAGAGGACAGATTTATTTAGCCCCGCGGTTTATCGCGGGGTTATCTTCTACGTTTCGCGTGGGGTTATCTGCTTAAGGAAGGACAAAGATGGAACAAGTTGAGCGTATAGGTGTGTCACTGGAGAAGAAACTGCTTTCTAATTTCGATAAACTCATTGCCAAACAAGGTTATCCCAGCCGTTCCGAGGCTATACGCGATCTTTTGCGACGGCATCTAAGTAGCGAGCGTCTGAGCAATCCAAAAGCTCAAGCGGTTGCTGCGATATTTCTGATATACGACCATCATTTGACAAAACTAATACAAGAGCTTCTCGGAATGCAACATTCACATTTGCTGCAGACTATCTGCTCCATGCACGTTCATCTGGGCATTCACGATTGTATGGAAGTAATCGTGCTCAAAGGCCGCGTGGGCCAAATCAACAAGATGGGAGAAAATATATTGAGTCTAAAAGGCGTTAAACTTGGAAAGGTCAACCTGATTACAACAGAACTTCAATGATATAAAGCTTGACACGCATGGGCAGCAGCGGCTTAATAAAGCTGGCTGCGGGCGATTAGCTCAGTTGGTAGAGCGCACGGATCACACCCGTGAGGTCACAGGTTCGAGTCCTGTATCGCCCAGTGGCTTAATTCGTCGTGCGTATTGCGTAACGTGTATCGCGTAGTACGCAATACGCGATACGATATACGCAGTACGAGTTTGGCGTTAACCGCTGTTGTCCAGCTCAGGGATTTCAACGGCGTCAGAGGTGGTTTCAGTCGCCAAGGATAGGTAACCTCTTTTGCGGAGCACTTTATAATAGAGCCATTTCACAAAGCTGCTTGCTGCAAACGAGCAGAAAATCAATACTAAAGCTGCCTGTCTGCTCCAGATGACGAAAGCTAATAGCAACAGCACCCTTATAAGATGCGCAAATGGTTTCTTGCCTTTAAAGTACTGATTTATGATATGTGGGTATCGAATCCTGCTGACCATCAGCACCGCTACGGCCAGGGTCAAAAACGGTAGAGCATAAGTGATAGCATTGAACTGG
>JBHIDV010000231.1:0-5075 GCA_046760285.1 Sedimentisphaerales bacterium | reverse complement strand
GCACGAGCGGAAAACAAAAATCCAGAGATAATTCATTATGCACTTATTGCCGCTAAGGAGGTTTCCCGACCTATTATGTTCGCTATTGCCATTGTGATTATTGTATTTGTCCCACTGTTTACCCTCAAAGGGGTAGAGGGAGTTATGTTTTCTCCAATGGCTTATACTATTTCTTTTGCTATGTTAGGGTCTTTAATACTGTCCATAACAGTTGCTCCCGTTCTTTGCACTTATTTTGTCAGGGGTAGAAAGTCTCAGGAAGATCCAGCATTTCTTAGAGTCTTAAAACGACTATATCTTTCTGTGTTGAGAAGAGCTATCACTTATAGAAGAATTACCATAGGTATCGCAGTAACAGCGTTTGCTTTGAGCCTTTGTTTGATTCCTCTAATCGGTACGGAATTTCTACCGCCGCTCAACGAAGGATGGTTCGAAATCAGGGCTACTTACTTAAGAAGCATCTCACTGAACAAATCTGCAGAGATAGCTACTCAAATGGAAAAGATACTTCTGACTATTCCCGAGGTAGAACGGGTAATCAGCCAGACCGGTCGTCCGGAAGCAGGTTTAGATCCTGAGCCGATCAGTAACAGTGAGATGATAATAAAGATAAAACCGGAAAAAGAATGGACATCGGTGAAATCATGGGATGAACTTACCCGAGTAATGGAAAAGAAATTGAGTGTTGTGCCAGGAGTATTGTTCAACATATCCAGGCCGATTCAGAATCATATTAACGAACTTCTTTCAGGAATAAGAGCACAGCTTGCCATTAAGCTATTCGGTGATGATTTAGATGAGCTCCGGAAGTACGGAGAGCAAATTAAGGATGCTGTTTCTGAAGTGCGGGGGGTAGCCGACCTTGAACTCGAACAGATTGCCGGGAAAAAACAGGTGAGAATAAGAATAGACCGGGCCAAAATAGCTCCCTATGGGATAAATGTTTCGGATGTTCAGGAGATAGTGGAAATTGCTATTGGTGGTAAGGAAGTGAGCGAAGTCTTTGAAGGACAGAAACGTTTTGCGATCTATCTGCGACTTGCCGAGCCGTATAGAAATACCATCGAAACAATTGGAAATCTATTGGTAACTGCTCCCAGTGGAGTTCGGGTGCCTTTGAGCCAGATTGCTCATATTACATTGGTCGAAGGTCCGGCACAGATAACCCGTGAGAATGCTATGCGTAGAATTGTTGTCGCTTGTAATATTCGTGGCCGAGACCAGGGCAGTTTTGTCGCCGAAGCACAAAGAAAAGTGAAGGAAAAAGTAAAACTCCCTCCCGGTTACTTCATTGAATGGGGAGGGCAATTCAAACTTCAGAGAGAAGCTAACAAACGACTGGCAATGGTTATTCCAATCACTCTACTTTTGATATTTATCATGCTTTTTACTTCGTTCCATTCACTTAAGAATGCTTTACTTATTGCTATTAATATTCCTTTCGCTGTGATTGGTGGAATTGTTGCTATTTATCTTTCAGGACTTGTAGCCAGTGTTGCCGCCTCGGTAGGGTTTATTGCTCTATTTGGTATTGCAGTGGAAAATGGGTTGGTGATGGTTTCTTATTTTAATAAACTTCGTCAGGAAGGTATGGGTCTAAAGGATACATTACTTAAAGGAGCTGAACTTAGACTTAGGCCTGTTCTTATGACTGCTATGACTACTGGGTTTGGCTTGCTTCCGCTGCTCATGGCTACAGGACCGGGTTCCGAAATTCAGAAACCATTAGCTGTTGTAGTCATTGGCGGACTTATCTCGTCGACTATTCTTACCTTAATACTTGTTCCTACTTTATACGGCTGGTTTGAAAAAGAAGAAGTTGAATTTTAGAAAAATGCGGAGATATCCAATGAAAAAAATAGAGGCTTATATTCAACCATTCATGCTACAGAAAGCAACAGACGCACTTCATAAAATTCATATTCATGGGATGAGCGTGGCCGAAATAAAAGGCTGCGGGAAGGAGAAAGACGAAAGCTACCCTCATCACTTTCGCGACTACATCTATGAGTTTACACCCAAAGTCAAGATTGAAATTGTCTGCCCGGACGCGCACGCGGAGGAGATTGTAGAAGTGATTCAAAAACACACCCATACGGGGCGCCGCGGTGATGGGAAGATATTCATTTATAATGTCGAGCAAGCCGTCAGTATTCGAACAGGTGAGCGGGGAAAAGATGCGATCTGACCGTGTTAACACAGCGAAAATGCTGTTTAAGGACCCCTGCTGTTGCAGGGGCAGGCTTACCCCCGCTAAAGCGGGGGCGAGCAAAATAATTTAGGCGATCAAAGAATATTCTTGAAATCTACTTTTCTTTTGGTATTGTGTTTTACTTAGTTATCCGCGGCTAAGGAAGATATGAATGTGTGGCATAGTTGCTTATCTGGGCAGGAAGGTTGCGCAGCCCATACTCATAGAGGCCTTAAAGCGTTTAGAGTATCGGGGCTACGATTCAGCCGGCGTGGCACTATTGGGAGGCGGCGGGATAAAAATTAAAAAAACCAGCGGCAGAATAAGCGCCCTGGAAGAAATCTTAGATGAGCCTGACAGCACCGAGACACTCGGCCTCGGCCATACTCGCTGGGCTACACACGGAGAGCCGAACACCATCAACGCACATCCACATCCGGACTATACCGGCAAAATCGCTGTTGTCCATAACGGCATCATCGAAAACTACGATACACTAAGGAGATGGTTGCAGAATGAAGGTGCCCAGTTCGCAAGCGAAACTGATACCGAAGTGATAGCGAACCTAATCGGCTATTTCTATGCCCAAAACAACGATGAATCCGCCACTGGCGGAACAAAACCCGATGGACAGAACAAATTTGAATGGGCGGTTCAGAAGGCCCTGCGGGAGCTGCACGGCGCTTACGGCCTGGCGATTCTTTGCTCAGATTTCCCTCAGATGCTTATCGGTGCGAGGAATGGCAGCCCTTTGATTTTAGGTGTCGGTGAAAACGAATATATCTTAGCTTCGGACGCCGCCGCCATCGTAGAGCATACTACCCAGGCGATTTACCTGGCGGACAATGAGATGGTTACCGTTACCGCCGACGGATTCCATACCAAAACCATCGATAATATCACTATCACTAAAGACCTAATGCAGATTGAGTTCTCACTGGACCAAATAGAGCTGGATGGCTTCCCGCACCACATGCTCAAGGAGATTTTCGAGCAGCCCAAGGCCTTGAGTACCTGTATGGGTGGCAGAATCGACAGGCAAAATGGAAAGATCAAACTGGGTGGCATAGCCGACTACTTGCGCGAGCTGACTCATGCTAAGCGCCTTATCATCACTGCCTGCGGTACGGCATTTCACGCCGGTTTGGTCGGCGAATTTCTGTTTGAGCAGTTGGCACGAATCCCGACAGAGACCGAATATGCCAGTGAATTTCGATACCGCAACCCCATCATTGGGGACGGCACCATCGTGATATCAATAAGCCAATCGGGCGAAACCGCTGACACCCTCGCAGCGGTCGAACAGGCCAAAGAACGTGGTGCAACCGTCTTGGGTATCGTTAACGTCGTTGGCTCTTCCATCGCCAGAACAACTGACGCAGGAATATATTTGCACGTAGGCCCTGAAATAGGCGTGGCCAGTACCAAGGCCTTTACCGCCCAGGTAGCGGTCTTGTCCATGCTGGCGATCGAGCTGGGCAGAAGAAAACACATAAGCAGCACCGACGCCACCAGCTACATCGGTGAGCTTTCCCAAATACCGGATAAGATAGGCCGAATACTTGAGCAATCCGAGCACATCAGACAAATTGCCTCTGCAAATATAGACAGAAACAATTGGCTTTTTTTAGGCCGGGGCTTTAATTATCCGGTCGCGCTGGAAGGGGCTTTGAAGCTAAAGGAGATAAGTTACATTCACGCTGAAGGGTTGCCGGCTGCGGAGATGAAGCATGGCCCGATTGCTTTGATTAGTGATGGTATGCCGGCGGTCTTCATCGCCACCGCTGGGCCACAATATGACAAGATTATGGGTAATATCGCTGAGGTCAGGGCACGCGGCGGAAAAATCATCGTGGTGGCAACCGAAGGCGATGAGAATATCAAGTCCACCCTTGGGCAGACCGACCATTTAATTACCATTCCTGACGCACCAGAAATTTTACAGCCGATACTCGCTGTTGTGCCGTTGCAACTATTAGCCTATCACGCTGCGGTGCTCCGCGGCCATGACGTAGACAAACCTCGAAACCTGGCAAAGAGTGTCACGGTCGAATAGTTCGTAGTTTAGCCGTCGCCGGTACGGCGACGATGGATGATGGATGATGGACGAAGGACGAAGGACGAAGTTTGGCTTTACTCTCGTGGAGCTTCTTGTCGTCATAGCGATTATCGCCCTATTGCTTTCCATACTTATGCCATCGCTCAGAAGGGCCAAATCTATGGCCATGCGTATCAGATGTGCGCACAATCTCAGGCAGATACACTTAGCTATGAATTTATACACCGGTGCAAACGACAATACGTATCCGGCCGCCCAGGACCCACTGCCGGCTGGCTATTGGCTGTGGATGGGACGCGGCTGGCGGTCGTTTGTCCGACCTTATCTGGACGATAACATCGACCCTAATAACCCATCGGTTCTGTTTTGTCCACAAGACCGCATCGCCAAAGAAAAATACGAATCTACCAGTTACGCCTACTCGATGGCTTTTTATCATAGTCCTGAGCAGATTGATAATATGAGTAGCCCAAGTGACACGTATGGTAAAACTTCCCCACCTTGCATCCCACAGCGAAGCTCTAATGTGGCCAATCCCGCTGCAAAGATTCTTATCGGGGAATGGCTCAGCAATCATTCGCCCATAGATGATGATAAAGGCTGGTGGTGCTGGCAAGGCCGACGGAATTATCTTTTTGCTGATGGGCAGATACGTACTCTTGAAGCTGGCCAGCTCCGTCCCGCGCGTGACGAGCTTCCTGACGCCAACCTGACCATCCACGGCATCAAAGGCCTGGATTGGCCCCGTTAGAAATTTGACAGCCAGGCCCAATTTCTCGATTCACAATATATCTGAAAATCTGCCAAAAAGCTCGCGATGACCCA
>JBHIDV010000230.1:0-5095 GCA_046760285.1 Sedimentisphaerales bacterium | reverse complement strand
TTTTAGACGGGATTAACAAGATTTTGTCTTTGTTCAGACAGGATAACAGGATTTTCTTGCTCTGTTATCTTGTTATGCCGTCTAATTTTTTTCCTGTGAATCCTGCCTACACCCCCTTGTCTGCTGTTGCAGACAGCAAAGGGGGTAACGCAGGCACAGGTGTCCGAAAATACAAATTCATATTCTAAATTGCGAATCACAGCTCACAACACAGGCCCTGACCTGTTATGTGGCCGGAGCACAAGCCGGAAGTCACCAGCCACTAATTTAGTTTGACGGGAATTGCAGCTTTGGTTATTCTTATAAACCATAAATGGATGTTGTATGTCAAAAGTTAAGAATAGGCGATAGAAATAGGAAGACAGATTTCCGAATCGGAGGCGAAATATGAATTGTCCAGTATGTGGGAAGTTGATGGTCGAAGAAGATTTTGGAGATGTGCAGGTCGATGTGTGCAAGAGTGGCTGTAAAGGGATATGGTTTGACTGGTGTGAGTTAAAGCGGCTGGATGAAAAAAACGAAGGCCTGGGCAGGGCACTTGAGGAGGCTCTGAAAAGCCCACAGGTGAATGATGAAGACCGTGGGCCAATTAAGTGTCCAAAGTGCGGTATAGCAATGCATGCACACAAATACAGCAGCGCAAAAGAAGTCAATGTAGACGAGTGCTACTCCTGTGGCGGATTCTTCCTTGATAGTGGTGAGCTTCGCCAGATAAGAGACAACTATATGAGCGAAGAAGAGAGAGATGCATACGTAAACAAGCTTACATCTGAAGCTGGCTTGATTGAGGAAACTGAGACAGTAAAGGTAAGAGCAGCCGCCTGCCAAACACTCGGCGGCCTTCTCAGTAGAAGATTTCCTTTCGTTTGGCCGTAGATGGATAACAACGTGCTATGTAAAAAAACAAGAGGATTGAATTTTTTTTATTGACGCTCAGTAATTACTCTGGTAGTATTTCTTGCGGTTTTGTTAAGGAGTATATTTTCGACCCTCAAAGTATACGCCCTAATAAAAGCCGAGGGTATTTTTTTTATTGCAGGCCTAACGGCCTGAGGAGAGTATCGTGGCAAAAGGTAAAGTAAAATGGTTTGATGAGAGGAAGGGGTTTGGTTTTATCATTCCTGACGATGGTGGTGAGGATTTGTTCGTCCATCACACCAGCATTGCAGGCCAGGGATTCAGGTCTCTTTCTGAAGGACAGGAAGTAGAATACGAGATTGGACAAGGCCGAAAAGGTCCCCAGGCGACCAATGTTCGGCCTTGCTAAACTAAGTTATCGCATGTCAGGATGGTTAAACCTGGAGTCTCGCCGAAAGGCGGGACTTTTTTATTGATACTACGTTATATAAGCTGCTGCCGCTGGTACTATTACGAAGGGGAGGGTGTTAGGCATAATACCGATAATAAGTTTTCTGATTAAGAACAGAGTCATTATTCGAGACGTAAAATAAAATAGATAGTGTCAAGTTTTAGGTTGTAAGTAAAGGCCTTAGCTCGGCAAGAATAGCCGGCAAAGCTGCAAATACAATAAGTAAAATGAGACTGACAATAGAACAACGTCTGGAGTCCTTAGAACGAGATGTAGTAGTGCTGCAAGATACTATGAAGCTGCTACATAAGCTATTAAAGCAGCAACGGGAGTTAATAAACGACTATATCACCCAGAAAGTGACATCAGCAAAGTTTAGCGATAAAGAAAGCGAAGAAGACGCCCGGCCAGAGGATGCTTTATATATATTTACATGCCGACAAAGATTCGACCGAATTGAAAAGGAAATCGATAAAGTTCGCAAAATGATAGAGGACTCAAAGGCCGGTTTGAAGGCCGGCTGATGTTGATTGATTATTTACTATTTTTCGGCAAGTCTAACGTCCTTTTACATCTTGGGCACTTAACTTTATCGGCTTTATAGTTTGGGGGCACTTTCAACTTTAAGCCACAAAGGCAGGTTAGGAAAACAAATTTGTTAACCCTTCGCATAATGTCACCAACCTGGCGGAGCTGCTTTTCGAGACGCTCTTCTTTTTTAGCTTCGGCGGCACGGCCACGCAAGGGTATATCTTCTTTGGCCAGAGTAGCAGGGGGGACAATCGTTTTGTGGTGCGTTACCGAAGTAAAAGAATCGGAGTAGTCTTTGAAAGATGCGCCGTGAGTCATGTTGCGCAAGATTCTTATGCGCTCAGAAATCGGTGGATGTGTGCTGGTCAGGTCGGATAATCTCCTTTGACCTTTTCTCTTAAAAGGATTGGCAATGTACATTGGCGCAGTGACTTTGTTGGCGGTAGCTAATTGCGGCGAAGGGTCGTTGGCAATTTTCTCCAGAGCACTGGCCAGGCCTTCAGGGTAACGAGTCAATCGGGCGCCACCGGCATCGGCAAGGTATTCGCGTCTTCTGGAAAGCGCAAAATATAATAGATATGCCATTATGGGTGCCAGAATCGCAGCAACTATGGCAATTATGAGTATAACCAACTGGGCCTGGCCACCACCTCCACCGCCGGATGAATACCTTCGGCGAGAGCCCATCATGGAACTGTAGAACATGCCACGCAGAAAAACCTGTGAGAGTAAAACAATCGCGCCGAGCATTATGCCAGCCAGTGTAACGTAAAGAATATCACGGTGAAGGATGTGACTTATTTCGTGAGCAACGACACCCTGAAGCTCATCACGATTAAGCCGGGCTAAGAGGCCTGCAGTCACAGCTACAGATGCCGACTTTGGGCTTTTACCAGTCGCAAAAGCGTTCGGAGCAGGGTCGTTGATAATATAAACTTTGGGCATTGCCGGCAGGCCTGCCGCAATTTTCATCTCCTCTACCACATTGAAC
Source organism: Sedimentisphaerales bacterium (assembly GCA_046760285.1). Classification (GTDB taxonomy): domain Bacteria; phylum Planctomycetota; class Phycisphaerae; order Sedimentisphaerales; family Anaerobacaceae; genus JBHIDV01. Next base: position 2,264 of record JBHIDV010000230.1, on the reverse strand, counting down.
AACTGCGGATGTACGTCATGGGTGACTGGTTGAGCTTTGCTGGCAGCTAAGAGGATTTGGTCACCGCTTGATAGGCTTACAAATGCCAGGATCAGCCAAATAGCTGTTGCAATAATCAGGCCGAAGAAACCGCCGTCAGGGCCAAAGAAGCCCAAGCCGATGATAAAACCCAACAGCAAAAGCACCACCGCCATTAACACCATCAACAGGATGGAGTTTCGCTTGTTGGCTCTGATCAATTCCCACATAGTTCGTGCCTCGTGGCTCGGAGCCAGTGGCTTGTGATTGCGTTGTTATTTGCCAACAACCAACGAGACTAAAAGCTCACTTTTGGTGCTTCGCGTTCGGCAGCAATTTCTATCTCGAAGAAATCGCGTTTGCCGAAGCCAAACGTTCCAGCAATGATGTTAGAAGGGAACATCTGAATCTTGTTGTTAAAGAACAAGACCTGGTCGTTATAGTTCTGCCTGGCAAAAGCGATTCTGTTCTCGGTGCTGCTAAGCTCTTCTTGTAGCGAGAGGAAATTTTGATTGGCCTTTAAGTCGGGATAATTTTCCACGACCAGCATAAATTTGCTTAGAGCTTCACCGAGAGCACCTTCCGCTTTTGAGGCCTCGGAGACGGTTTTTGCACCCATGGCTTGGCTTCGGGCCTGGGTTATAGCTTCGAAGGTCTGCCGCTCGTGCTTCATATAGCCCTTTGCGGTCTCAACGAGATTGGGAATCAGGTCGTGTCGGCGTTTTAGCTGGACGTCAATCTGCGACCAGGCGTTATCGACCTGATTGCGACGCCGAATTAAGGCATTATACATGCCAATAACAAAAATAATGAGTAGGCCCAGAACAACGGCAATAATAATCAATACGATCATAATTTTTACCTTTGTCGAAGTCGCTTTACTGCTTTTACGCCGAGCGTTTTTTAATTATCAATGCCAGGACAATAGCGATTACGGCCACGACAATTAATATTATGCTCAGTTTACCCATGGTTTTCTCCTTTCAGCAAATAATGTGTGTTGTTGTTTTTATATTACACTCACTTTGTTTTGTTGTTACAAGACTTTTTTCCCTTTGGTCAGCCAGAGGAAGCTAAAACGTGCAAAAACGATTTTTTCATAGGGGTGCTTTTGGCCAGCCTCGTAAAGACAGCCGATGTTACCATCAGGTAGAGCTGCCAAGCAGGAGTAGGCGGATGGACCCGGATAAAGCACCCTCGAAATCGGCCAGGTTTTGCCCTCGTCATAGCTGAGGCGGACATTCATCTTTACACGTTTACTCGTGCTGGCAGGGTTTGAAAATAGTAGACAGCTTTTGTCAGCTCTGCCGAGCCAGCCATATCGGATGAAGCTGGCCTGGCAGATGGGCTCAACCAGGACAGGATCATGCGTGACATTCGACCAGGTAATTCCGCCGTCTTTGCTGGTGGCGATGGCGCGAGTGGTTTTAGAACGGTCGTAGTTGCGCATATTGAGCATCAAGGTACCGTCAGTCAGTTCAACCACCTGGCACTCGTTGACCTGCGGGCGGATGACACCGCCAATCTTCCAGGTCCTTCCGTGATCGTCACTGATAATCACATGTGAGTTGTATCCAGTCGGGTTATCTGGAGAAGCCGCAACGCTGTGGTCGCAGGGAATGACCAGCCGTCCCTTCCATGGATCTTTTTGCAACTGGATGCCCACGCCCGGGCCGGTAGCGTACCAGCGCCATTCAGGCCGCTTGACCGTATTGGTTATCTCGACGGGCTTCGACCACGTAACGCCATTATCGTCGCTTCGGCTCACCCAAACTCGGCGGGTGTCCTTGCCATTATTTTTCTTGATGGCACTCTCACGGTCGTCGCCATGATTCCAAGTCATTAGCAGCCAGATGGTCCCGGTCCGCTGGTCCACTACAGGACAGGGATTGCCGCAGGTATTTGCCCCATCATTCCAGACGACTTGCTGCTTGCTCCAGGTCTTACCGCCATCCTCAGAGCGTTTGACAAGCAAATCAATATCGCCGCTATCTCCTCTGCCTTTCTTACGTCCTTCGCAGAATGCCAGCAGGGTGCTGTTTTCGGTTACCAGCAGCGAGGGAATGCGGTAAGTGTGATAGCCATCCGTACCGCTGACAAATACGTTGGTCTGCTGGGGCTGCTGAGATAAAGCTAATTGATCGGGTAGTGCCAGGGTACCGACAAACAGGAAAGTCCAGGTTAATCGAGCGAATCCTTTCATAGTGCACTGCCTATTCTTGACTGGGGTGATTTTGGCCAAACAT
>JBHIDV010000229.1:0-5108 GCA_046760285.1 Sedimentisphaerales bacterium | reverse complement strand
TCTTGTTGGCACAGGAGCAGGGCATAAACTGTCTCGGCCCCTTTCCAGCCGATACCCTCTTTTTGCGAGCGGCTCGCGGCGATTTCGATGGCGTGGTCGCCATGTACCACGACCAAGGCATGATTGCTGTCAAACTGCTCGATTTCGAGAACGCGGTTAATATTACTATCGGCATACCGATAATAAGGACGTCACCCGCTCACGGGACCGCCTTCGATATTGTAAGTCGAAACCTGGCCAACCCAACCGGCATGAAAGCAGCCATAACCACCGCCATCCACATGGCCACAGTAAAAAAGAATTTAGAATTGAGAGTTTAGCTGTCGCCGGCACGGCGACATTCATGCTTGCAATGCAGACCAAGAAACAAATCCAGCGGTTACTGGCATCGGCAGGCGTCTGGCCGAATAAACGGCTCGGTCAGCACTTCCTTATCGATTTGAATCTGATGCGGCTGCTGATAGATTCTGCGAATATTCACAGTAACGATGTGGTGTTGGAGGTCGGCTGTGCCACCGGTTCCCTGACCGAGGCTCTATCTCAGCGCGCGGGAAAGGTTATCGCCGTCGAGTTTGATAAAACCCTTGCCGAGATTGCAAAAAAACAGCTCACAAAAGCTGAAAATGTCGAGATTATCAACGCCGACATCCTGGAGAATAAAAACACCATCAGCCAGGTCGTCACCAGCGCTCTTGAGCTGGCGTGTGAAAAATGCTCTGGCAGAATCCTATTAGTAGCAAATCTGCCGTACAGCGTCGCCTCGCCTGTTATGTTGAATTTAGTTACAGGACCAGCGATAGCAGATGGTATGTATGTCACAGTCCAAAAAGAGGTTGCTGACCGAATGGCCGCGACACCCGGCAGCAAGGATTACGGTGCCTTGAGCATACACCTTCGGGCAACCGGTGAGGTAAAAACGATGAGGCTTGTAAAGCCGACAGCCTTCTGGCCCCAGCCGCAGGTTGACTCAGCAATGGTCAGCTTTGCGCACCAAAAAGAAAAGTCCAGCCACATCCAGAACATTTCACTGCTGGCCGAAACGGTGAGTCTTTTTATGAATCATCGCCGTAAGATGCTCAAGTCCTGTATAAAATCCGCCCCCCTGCTTTCTTGCGAAAGCAAGAAGGGGGGCAGACTCGCACAAATTAGCAATTGGCCCGAAATCTTTGAGCAATGTTCCATTGACTCGACGCAACGGCCCGAACAACTCTGGCCGCAGGATTACATCGCCATCGCAAACCAGTGCTACCGGCTCCTCAAGTCCTGAAAAATGCCTTTACCAAACCGTACGGACATCTGAACCAAAAGAGCATTTTTCTTAGCTTTTCCTAATATTTTGCATTTTTCGGACTTTGATATTGCAGAAAAATTGGATTTGATGTATAATATCGCCAGTTTAAGGGTATGTTTAATACCGCTAAAACGCAAATTCAGCGAACAAAAAGCTGTTTTTGCGCATCTGGGTAATGGGAAGAAAATATTAGTGCAGATTCAAGGAGCATAATTATGGGTAAAAAAAGAGGTTTTACGCTGATAGAACTCTTAGTAGTGATAGCTATCATTGCGCTATTGATGGCCATATTGATGCCGGCACTGCGGCGGGTAAAGGAACAGGCCAGAACAGTAGGCTGTCTGTCGAACCTCAGGCAGTGGAACTTTGTCTGCGCAATGTACACAGAAGACAACGATGGCAAATTCTGGTCCGGCTTGAATCCTAAGGGTTATTGGTGGACGTGGCAATTAGAACCTCGGCTTTTAGATTGGAAGAGGAATAAAACCTGGTTCTGCCCAACGGCAAAAAAACCAATAATTGACGAAAATGGCAACATGGTACCTACGTTCAACATCTTTAACGCATGGGGAATCTTCAAAGGTGAGCATTATGGACGCCCCTGTAGTAGTCCAAACGGCTCGGCCGGAAGCTATAGCATCAATGGCTATGTTCTTACCATACCTACTAATTCTACGTTTGAAGGGGGCAGGCCTGCCGCAGACGGCTGGAGGACGCCCAATGTGGCCGGGGCAGGATATGTGCCGCTGTTTATAGATGCCCTCCGCTTCGACCTATGGCCGTTGCCAACTCATCCACCTGCAGAGTATCAATTCGCAGCCTGGTCCGACAACAACATGGCCCGCGCCTGTATTAACCGACATGTGGGCTTTGTGGGCTGTTCTTTCCTGGACTACTCTGCCAGGAAGGTCGGACTAAAAGAGCTGTGGACATTCAAGTGGCATAAGAAGTTTGACACGGCTGGTCCCTGGACTAAAGCTGGCGGTGTCCAGCCCAGCGACTGGCCGGAATGGATAAGACCTTTTAGGGACTATTAAATGATTATGTCTATAAGAAAAGCGTTTACGTTAATAGAGCTGTTGGTGGTAATAGCCATCATTGCCTTATTAATGTCGATATTGATGCCGGCACTGCGAAAGGTAAAGGAACAAGCCAACATGATAAAGTGCCTGGCAAACCTCAAGCAATGGAACATTATCTTTGCGATGTATCTGGAAGATAACAATGGAAGATTTTTCAGTGGATTCGGAAATAATAGCTACTGGTGGATAGTACAACTGGATGACCGCTATGAAAGTTATATCCAAAACAAGCTCTGGTTCTGTCCGAAAGCCACGAAACCTATCTTTGACGAATTCCACAATCCCGCGCAGAGGTTTAATATCTTCTCGGCTTGGGGTATCTATACGAGGGACTTTTCCGGTCACAGCAGGCTCTGCCCTGATGGTATTGCCGGCAGCTATGGACTAAATGCGTATCTGCTCGATAACAAGGCACCGAAAGGCCACACGTTTGAGAATGGCATCAGCGTCAACAATTTCTGGAAAACTCCGCAGGTTCGAGGCGCCAGTAATATCCCGCTAATGATAGAGGCATTGCGTTTTGATCTCTGGCCACAGGCGCATGAGCCTCCTGCTGATTTTGAGTTTGCCGCCTGGTCTGCCAACCACATGGGCCGCTGTTGTATCAACCGACATGTGGGCTTTGAAAACGTTTCATTTTGTGATTTCTCCGCCAGGAAGGTCGGCCTGAAAGAGCTGTGGACATTCAAGTGGCATAAGACATTTAACACCGCCGGTCCCTGGACCAAAGCCGGCGGGGTCCAGCCCAGCGACTGGCCGGAATGGATAAGACCTTTTAGGGACTATTAAATGATTATGTCTATAAGAAAAGGATTCACCCCGTTAGAAGTCCGTACGAAAGGCAGGCCTTTCGGCAAGTCTGGACTGCTTCTAACGGGGTTCACGTTAATAGAGCTTTTGGTGGTAATTGCGATCATTGCCTTGCTGATGGCAATATTGATGCCCGCCCTAAATCGCGTAAAGAAACAGGCAAAAGCGGTTGCTTGCCAGGCGAAATTGAAACAGTGGGGTCTCTTCTTGGATATGTATGCAGAGGATAACAATGGGTATTTCATGTCAGGTTCGGGTGGTAAATATTTTGAGTGGATGGAACCTGCCCTGCCCTACTACAAGCAGGGCGCCATGCGGCTTTGCCCCATGGCCACAAAGAACCTGCATCCCGGCGCGGGGCACTGGGGTAGTACCTTTACCACCTGGCAGCGGGATGATTTCGTAGGAAGCTACGGGATAAATGAGTTCCTTTTCAATCCAAATCCGGGTATGATTACCCAGTGGGGCCATCCCACGTCCATGAACTGGAGAACGAAGAACGTCCAGAGGGGCCAGTATATACCGGCCTTTGCGGATTGTCTCTGGGTGGGGGCTGCCCCACACCACACTGATGAGCCTCCGGATTTCGAGGGAGAGTGGCACCATTCCTTCAATCATAACATGAAGCGTCTGTGCCTCAACCGTCATGGCGGAGCAATCAATATCGTCTTTTTGGATTGGTCTCTTCAAAGAGTTAGACTGAAGTCTCTCTGGAGACATAAGTGGAATCGTGAGTACGACACAAACTATCCCTTGCCTGTATGGCCAGAGTGGATGAGGTCATTACCAGACCCTGATTGATAGCCATCGGAGCAAAGTGGACCTGAGAGTCTGAAGCTGACAGGTTTTTTTCGAAGTGCTTCAGGCTTGCAATTTGTGAAAAACTTGTTCTCTTGAGATAGGAAAGGGAAAAACGTCGTGATGCGCAAGCGAATCTATAAAGTTCCACTCTGTCAGGGAGGATTTACACTAATAGAGCTTTTGGTGGTGATTGCTATTATTGCAATATTGATGGCGATATTGATGCCGGCCTTAAATCGGGCCAGGGAGCAAGGCAGGCGTGCAGCCTGTCTTAGCAATCTAAAGCAACTGACGCTGGCGTGGATTGTATATGCAGATGATAACGATGATAAGCTGGTCAACGGTGATACAGGAGAGTACACGTTTATGTACAACCCCGGTCGTCCGTTTAGTAAGTCGCACTATAACGAGACCCCCTGGGTACTTAAAGATTGGCGTACTGACGATATGGACGTAAAAAGAGATGCCATCCTAAATGGAGCGTTATTTCCATACTGCAAGAACATAAGACTTTACAAGTGCCCTACCGGTGTGCGAGGTGAACTGCGGACGTATGCTGTGGTTGATGCTATGAATTGTAGAGGCTGGACCGACCGTGCGGACATGCCAGGTTCGGTGATGCTTAAAAGAAGAACGGACATTCGCAGGCCGGGTGAAAGGTTTGTTTTCCTTGATGATGGCGGAGTAGGCGACGCTCACCTGGGTGGTTGGACTACCTACGTTAAGGAAGAGAAGTGGTGGGACCCACCGCCCATCCGACACGGTGCGGGAACAGACTTTTCTTTTGCAGATGGGCACAGCGAATACTGGAAGTGGAGAGACCCGCGTACCCTTGAGCTTGGCTGGCGGGCGATGAAAATAAAGAGGGCTATAAGGGACCTTCAGCCGGGCAATGAGGATATTCGCAGGACCCAGGTAGCTTCCTGGGGCTCGGCAGCGCTAAAGTAAAGAAAAAATCAAGAAAAAGCATAAGAATCCATTATGCGCAGAGGTAACGGCTTCACACTAATAGAGCTTTTGGTAGTGATTGCTATCATTGCGTTGTTGATGGCAATATTGATGCCGGCCCTGCAGCGGGTGCGGAAACAGGCCAAAGCCGTCATTTGCCAGTCAAATCTCAAACA
>JBHIDV010000228.1:0-5109 GCA_046760285.1 Sedimentisphaerales bacterium | reverse complement strand
GTAAATTCGTCTTTGATAAGTTTGCTGGCGATGGATAAAAGCCTGCTCAGGTCGGTTATTCCGATGATTGATTTGTAGAAATCTGCTGCGAAACTGATGGTACTTAGCCTTCTGATAAAGTCCCGCTGGGCGGCAATTAGGTCGTTACAGAGCATATCTATTTTTTTGGCCTGCTTTCTGCGCTCTTTATTGAGCTTGCTGATAAGCAGGCGCAGTCTTTTATGTCGCTGTTTATAGTCCATCAGTTTCTGTTTCGCAATAATTAAGTTGGACAAGATTTACAGGATTATCCCCTGGGCCTGGCGGCAGGGGCGGGGCCTGTTTATCCTGTCTAAAAATTTGTGGGCGTCCCTGCATAGCTCTGCCACAGATATTAGGTTCGGCTTACTCGACGGATTGGTTAAATGGTAATTGGTTAAATGGTTAAATAATTACCAGTTACTAATTACCAGTTACCAGATCTGGTAGGTAGCCCTATAAACAATTCGTTATCAGTTTCAAGGTTGTTGGGGCCCATCTAAAGGAAAGGTCAATTGAGATGTGTCACTATTTGTGCGAATTGATTTGTCCGCGTTTTCGGACTTAGTTCGTGTAGTTTATGCTCGATGCTAAATGCCATTGATAGTCGTACAGCCATCGCCGTGCCGGCGACGGCTAAACTTCATGTACGTACCGCGCTTGGCCTATTTGCTATCGGCACTCTGCGAACGCGGGCGGCAAAGTCATCGAGCTCTTCGATTTTCTCAAAGCCGACTACCATGGTATCCACACAGCCCAGGTTGAGCACATATTGTATCGATTTGTTGCGTTTTTCATCGCTGTGGCGAAAATCGCCTTCGCCGATGATTTTCATCCCTACTACAGCCTTTCCTTGCTGGTGCAAAGCCTTAAGGAGCGCTTCTACCCTGGGTATTTCTTCGACGGTCTTGACATCCATTTTTACCGCATAAGGGTTGATGCGGGCGTGTACCGAATCAACCCATGGCTCGGCCGCAGCAGCCGCCAGTGCCGGCAGGGAATGGCATGACACGCCGTGTGCGCGGATAAGGCCTTTCTGTTTTAGCTTCGCTAAAATGTTCATTTGCTTGTTTAGTTCTTCTGGCCACGTCGCAGATGAAACGCAGTGCAGCAGTATCAAGTCGATGTAATCAGTATTTAGTTCTTTGAGGAAGCGCTGCACGACCACATCGGCGTCAGGCCTTTCCTTTTCGGGCAAACCGCCACGTCGCCACCAGATTTTCGAAGAGAGCACGTAATCCTCACGTGGCATTTTCGCCAGCGCATCGGCTAAAAATTGGTGTGTCCCGTACAAATCAGCCGCATCAAAGAGCCTGATACCTCGTTCATAGCAGGCCTTGACCAGCGCGGTAAATTTTTCTTTTCCCATGCGAGTGTGGTTCGACGACCGCATACTGCCGCGCATACCCGTGCCTAATCCGACACGCGTAACCTTAATCTTGGTCTTTCCCAGCGGCGCCCGTTCGTAGGGATCAAACGTTATGGTTTTTTGTTCGTCAGAATCGGCGAACTTTGTCCCCAGTAGTACGCTGCCCACCCCGGCAATCGACCTGGCTAAGAATTCTCGACGTTTCATTTTCCAAATCTCCCGCATAACTGTATCTCAGCTACACCGCTGAGCTTATCTTTTGCCAGGATACCGGAATTTTTCTGTTAATGCAAGCGCTTCGAGCAGATTTTACTGCACCGTGGTCGTGGTAAGTTTAACACAACCAGCAATTTATTTGCAGGGCAAAGAGATGGTCACCGTCGTCCCACGACCGGGCTGGCTGGTTATCTCTAATGTGCCTTTGTTTAATCGGATAAGCCTCGCTGCGTAGGCAAGGCCCATTCCTCGTTTGCGACCTGCCGGCTTGGCGGAGAAAAACGGCTGCGTTGCTTTGCGCACGGTTTCCGCGTCCATTCCACAGCCTTGATCACTGATTTTAAGCCTCACCAGTTCGTCGGCCTCAGCATCAGCAGTAATCTTTATTGGGCCCATTTTGTCTTTATAGGATTCAAGAGAATTGCAAATAACATTTGCCATCGCTGATACAATCTGGCCTGAATCTACAAAAACGTTTTTGACATCCTCAGCAACTTGAACTTGGACGTTGATGTTTTCTACACCTGCTTTCTGGCTGGCCAGTTGAATAGCCTCATCGAGCATTTGTTTTATGTCGGTTTGGGCTTCTCTGGGCTGTGGCGGCTCCGCAAAGCTCATCAGCTCCTCCACAATTGCAGAAGCCTCGCTGGCGTTTTCATGAATCTGCTTTAAGGGTTGTTTCTTTTTGGGGTCGGTCTCAGCTTCAGCGAGTAATTGTGCTCGCCCGGATATGACCGAGAGAGGATTATTTAGTTCGTGAGCTATACCTGCTGCCATCTCCGCCAGAACATTCAGGGAAGTATCTGCGACAATATGTGGCTGAGTGTCTCTGGGTCTTGAGATAAGCTGGGCAAAACGCTCGGCAAAATACTCTTGCTTGAAGCCGGCAAGAGCTACGTCTAAAATAGTTCCGGCAATCGATGCAGTCGTCCTGAACTTCTCCTCGAACAGCTTTGTATCTGTCGGCCAATGGAGCTCAAAGACGATTACACCGACTGCTTTGCCCGCCGAAAGCAGCGGAGCCAGCTTTGTCTGGCGCCGGTCAAAGTCCACGTCTAATTGCTCAAACAGCCAATCAAGAAGCTGGCGAGCATCTAAAATCGCAAATTTGTTTGCTATCGCTTTCGGTATCGGCGCCGAATCCTCAGGGACATTCAGCAGCACCTTTTTGCTTTGTCCAAGGCTTTCTACGATGACGGCTTCGAGAGATTGCTCCGCCGGTGGTGGGTCCGGGGGAACTAAATACAAACAGACCATACCCGTTTGATAAAATCTTTGCCAGCGAGTAGCGAAGTTCTCTGCTATATCAATGGCTGAAGTGCTCGAATCAATACTGAGTAGAAAATCGGTTACAAAACTTAGGTGACTCGAAGCACTCTGCAGTTGGCGATTTTCCGCCGATAGTTCCGCTTGCTTGCGAGCAAATTGGGCAGTGGCTGTGTGGACAATATCACAATACTGTGCCGTAGTCCGCCCCGGATGGAGCAAATCCAGGCCTAAGATTCTCGATTTTTCGGCGACTGTTTCTGGCAGCTTCTGGCAAATTTGCTGCAGTTGCTCAAGATTAATTCCCAGCGATTGGGCTATTTTAGCTGCCGGTTCCGGCGAATCAAAGCTGCCGGACTGGCCAATGCCGGACTGCCGGGCTATAGAATCGGCTGACTGAATCAGTTGAGCGAGCCGCCCTTGCGGTATGTGCCAGGAAATGGTCGCAGTGTCACTGTGATGCAGCCAGATGGCCAGGACAATTCTGTCCGGCAGATGCCACTTTTGAGCTAAACGCTTACCAAAAATCGTATGGTCGGCGCCGAGGTGCTGCCGTTCGATAGCACAGGAGCATTGTTGTGCAGACCGTGCTTGTTCAACAATGCGGGCAAAGCTTTTCGGCATTACTTCTTCAAGGGCAAGTTTTCCCAAATCGTGCAGCAGACCGGCACAGTAAGCTATGTTCGGCTCAACTTGAGGCAGGGTAATCTCGGCAATCTCCCTTGCACAGCAGGCTACTGCAAGGCTGTGAAGTAAAAGCTCGGCGCGGCGTGTAATTGTCTGCCCTTCCGGGTCGCCGGTCTTGAAATTCGTCAGAATCTTAATAGATAAAAGGGCATCACGAACCTCGTCGGCAGGTAACTTGTCGAGTATAGCCGCCAGCGAAAACCTCCCATCCGGCAAGCTGATGCCTTGCTTACCGCTAAGTGAAAGAATTTTGGCGGTAAGGGCAGGGTCGGTTTCAATAATATCAGCTAAACCTGCCGGCGAAAATCGGTCTTGCCAAAGCTTGGGGAAAAACCGTACTGCAACGCAAGGCAGGGTCGAAAGCGAATCAAGCCAACCAACAGCGAGCTCTACTTGATGAGCCCACTGCGGCGGATTTGTATCAGCATTTTTTTTCGGCATATAGTCGTCCTTGCCTTTTAGCATTGGTACGACGCGTTAGACTTATATTCTGGGGATGATACCCTCCGTTATTTCTACTGGCTATTGAGGTTTGAAATGGCCCGAGCAGTTGTGCCATTTTTATTTCATCTGTAAGGCAGTGGTAACCTTGTCAGTAAGCTCATCAACGTCGAATGGTTTTTTTATGAAACCTTCGGCACCTGATTTTAACAGTTGGCCAATCTCATCCTGTTTTACTACTCCGCTTACGATAATAATCCTGATGTTTTCGAACTCCGGATTTTTTCTTATCGTCTGGCAGACTACGTTGCCATTGACATCGGGCAGCATATAATCGAGTAGTATCAGGTCGGGTCGGAACTGCTGAGTCGATATTCCTGCCTCGTAGCCGCTGGATGCAGTTTTGATTTCGAATCTGCCGTCCCGGGTCAAGACCTCGGCTATAAGCTCCACGATCTCGGCATCATCGTCAACGACAAGGATTTTCTTTTTGCCAGACTCGAGCTGATCCAGGGGGATATTGTTTTCCTTCATGAATTTGAGCAGGCTCTGGCGTGGAATCCTGCGGAATTTTGAGCCGGGAACTCGGAATCCTTCCAGCCGACCGGAATCAAAACAGCGAATAATGGTTTGTTGGCTTACTCTGCAGATCTCAGCGGCCTCGCCGGTCGTAAATAAATCCTTCATTATCATCCCTTCCTTTTTAGCCAAATCCTTTTGACACAAGGCCTCTCCAAATTGCCTTTCTGGCCTAATTTAACTGGGAGAGTTTGAGATTGTCAAGAACAAAAATGCTGAAAAGCCTAATTTTTTAATTATGAAAAAATAGATGTTATCTCTCTTGTGTAAATTAACAGATGTTTGATGAGATCTCGGCACGCTCATGTCTATGAAGGACGAAGCTGCTAAAGAGGAAAAATGCCGAAGAAACCATAGGACGTTAAGTTGGGTAACAAGGGTACTTGAGTTAATTGACCTTCGGCTCCATTCGGGAGATATTTGCAGTTGAATGGGGTTGTCAGCGAGAAGCTAATAGACATTTAGTTTTTTAAGTTCAGCATGGTTCAATCTTGGGTGGCTTACCTTGCGCTTGTCCCCGCGGAAGCGGGGAC